>JAKANT010000153.1 GCA_021823635.1 Pseudomonadota bacterium | reverse complement strand
CGCCGGCGCCCTCCGCTTTGAGCGTGCGCCGCCGCAGCGCCACCAGCGCGAAGAACAGCGCGATGCGCAGTCGGGTCGCCAGCCCAGGACGCCAGTTGCCCGCCAGCACCGAGACGATCGCGTTATAGATGCCGAAGCGTTTGTTCGGCGTGAACCACAGGTCGCGGAACGCCGGATCGTAGAAGCCCACCGCAAAGCGCCGGAAGTGGTGATAGCGGCCGCGCACCAGGCGCTCGTAATCGGCGAAGATGCGCGCCGACAGGTCGCCGCGGCGCAAGCCGGCGTCGATCGCGGCGGCCGCATCCAGCCCCGCCTGCATCGCCATCAGCACGCCGGTGGAGAAAATGGGATCGAGAAACGCCGCTGCGTCGCCCACCGCCACCCAGCGGTCGCCCGCCATGCGGGTGGCGAGATACGAGTAGTCGACGTCGACGCGGACTTCGGTCACGCGGCGCGCGTTCGTCAGCAGCGGCGGCAGGTGCGGCGTGGTCGCCAGGTAATGCAGCAGGCTTTCCTCCAGCGTGGCCTTGCCCTCGCGCTGGTGCACGGCCTTCGGGATCACCGCGCCGACACTGATCACGGTCTCGGACAGCGGGATCAGCCAGATCCAGCCCATGTCGGGGCGCGTGAACATGCGGATGTCGCCGGCGCGGCGACCGGTGGCGCGCGGAATGCCCTCGAACTGCGCGTGAATGGCGATGTTCTGCAGCAGCGGGTCGTATTCGTGCGCACCGAATCGCTTGGCGAGCACGCCGCTGCGGCCGGAGGCGTCGACCACGGCGGCCACGCGCACGCTGCGTTCGCCGCCGCATTCCTCGGCGTAGCGCAGCGCGACGCCGTCGGCGCCGAACTCCGCGTCCAGAAAGCGGCAGCCCTCGCGCACCATTACACCGCTGCGCTCGGCGTGGCGCAGCAGCACTTCGTCGAAGCGCGCGCGCGGCACTTGCCAGGTCTGCGGCGTGGGCGTCTCCACCGCAGCGGAAAAGTCGGCGTACTGTTCGGCGTCGCGGTGCCAGGCGCGGAAACTCGCGCCCCATTTCCGCACGAAGCCGGCGGCGGCCACCGCCTGCTCGACGCCCAGCTCGCGGAACACCTCGTTGCTCCACGGCAGCTGCGATTCACCGATGTGGAAGCGCGGGAAGCGGTCGCGCTCCAGCAGCAGCACGCGCCGCCCGCGCCGCGCCAGCGCCGTGGCGGCGCTCGAGCCGCCGGGGCCGCCGCCGATCACGGCGACGTCGTAATCGAAACCGTCCTTCGTCATGTCGCGCGCCTCCTCGCTGGCGGCATCTTAATGCCGTGCCGACGCGCCCCCCGGTCAAGGCGCCGGCGCGAAGCCGATGCGGCGCACTTCGACGATGCGCCGCTCGGCGAGCGCCCCCTCGACGATCTCGTAGCCGAGCAGCGCGAACACGCGTCCGCGCACGAACAGCGGCCGCGCGTTGCCGTACCAGTCCACGCACGACGCTTTGCAGCCGTCGTCGCGATCGGCAGCGGCCGCATGCAGCGCGCCCAGCTCGCTCAACGCGAGCGCGTCGTTGCGAACGAACACGACCGCGGCGGACGTGCGGCGCAACTGCCGCGCCGCCCGCCGTCCGCCACCGATGACCGGCAGACCCAACACGCCGGCATCTTCCGCATCGGCGCGATAGAAGAAGCCGTGGCTGCGGGTTTCGCCCTGCGCGGCGTCGGCGCGCACGTAGCTGCCGGCGACCGACGGTCGGGCGGCTAGCCGCACGCTGGTGAAGTGCAGGTCGTTGCCGTCGCTGCCGACCGCCAGCGCATGCGCGCCCAGCGCTTCGATGCGATCGATGCCGTGCGCGAGCGGCAGCGTGAACGCGCCTCCGAAGTCGGCATAGCGCACGGCGTACAGGTCGGAGCGCATGCCGGGCCGCGGCTGCCGCCAGCCGCTGCCGACGCCGTACAACAGGTAGTCGCCGACGAAGCGGTTGACCAGCGCGCCGTCGCGCGGCGTCGGCAGCGCGCGATACGCCCGCGCCGGCGCCGCAGTTCTGCCGTCGGAAAAGGCAGCCAACGGCACGCGCAGCAGCGCCAGTTCGCCGGCGCCGTGCTCGGCTGCCCACATCGCGTCGCCGCGCCCCTCTGAGCGCACCAGCACGTTCAAATGACCGCGCGCGTCCTCGAGGAAGGAGAACTGGTCGATCGGGCTGCCGGCGACCTTGAGCGCCTGCGGCGCGCCGCCGTCCAGCGGCAGGCGAAACAGACTCGACGCCGACGGCCGTTGCGAACCGGGCCCCCACGGGGTCGCCCACACGTACACCGCCTGCGGCGAGACGTAGAACACGCGCCCGGCCGGACCGAGCACGGCGGTGCTGCGGCAATCGAATTCGGCGGCCGCCAGATCGCAGGCGGTCACGCTGTGCAGCGCGAGCGCGTCGTGCGGGTCGAGCGGATCGTCGGTCCGGTAAATGCGCGTGGCCGGCGCGATGCGGCGAAAGTCTTCCGCCTTCGCACCGGCGCGCCACTTGCGCAGCGCCGGCAGGGCCGACAGCGGATCGGCCGCGTGCGGATCCAGATACAGCGGCGTGTAGAAGACGAGCGTGTTGCCGATCAGCCGGCTGGCGTAGTTGCGCGACGAGTAATAGTCGTTCGAGCGCAGGTGGTACGTGGCCCGATACGCGATGCGCCCGTCGCTGGCGATGTCGAACAGCCCGATCTCGGTGCCGCCGCGCGCGTAGCTGTAACCGATCACGACCGCGGTGGAGCCGACCACCAGCAGTTCGTCGTACCAGGTGTTGCTCGGATCGATGCCGGGGCCGTACGCGTCGACCGCGGCCACCGGCTGCAGCGCGCCGTCGCCGATGCGCACCGTGAACAGGCGGCCGCGGCGCAGGATGACCAGATGATCGCCGGCCAGCTTGACGATGCCGCCTTCGTCCACACCCGCGTGCTGCACGTTGGTCACCGACTCGGCCGCTGCGCTCGCGGTCGGGGCCGCCGACGCCATGACGCCGCCTAGGGCGCGCCGCGTGGCCGCCTGCCGGCGTCGCACTTCGAGCTGCCAGCGTTTCAGCGCCGCCGCCAGCTCCACTTCGTTCTTGAATGCGGCGAGCGTCGGGCGCGGCGCATCGTCGGCCGCCGCGGCGCAGGCGCCGGTCACGGCGAAAAGAAAGGCACAGAATGTCGTGAACGCGCGCGTATTCGGCATCGCTTCTTTCCTCCCGGAATTTCTGCGGTTCAACGCGAGCGCAGCGCAAACGGGGTTAGACCGCCGCTGCGCCGGTACCTTGACGCGCATCAACGCCGGCCGGCCGCCATATGCGACGCTTGCTCTTGATGAAGCACGTATCGCGCCGGGCCGCATCGCTGCTGACGCTGCTGTGCCTTGTTGCCGGCACCGCGCACGCGCAGGCACGCGACTATGGCCGGCAGGAGTACGAATCGAGCTGCGCCGTCTGCCATGGCGCAACCGGCAAGGGCGACGGACCCCTGGGCGCCTTTCTGGTGCGAAAGCCGACCGACCTGACCACTCTCGCGGCCCGCAATGGCGGCACGTTTCCGACCCAGCGCGTGGCCGAGATCATCGACGGCCGTTCGGCCGTCGAGATCGGTCCGCACGGCCCGCGCGACATGCCCGTCTGGGGACGCATCTACCTCGAGCAGGCGATCGAAAACCCGGGCCGCATGCAGATCGGCCCGGAGTGGTACGTGCGCGCGCGCATCATGGCCCTGATCGACTATCTGGCGCGCCTGCAGGGGCGGTAAAGGCACGGACCGCCTTGCCGATGACGATCCCGCCGCCGTGAGCGCCTTGCACGGCAGCCGTCGCAGCCGCATAGTGCCGGCGTCGTACGACGGAGGGCGGCGATGAAGAAAGCGCTGAAACCGGCGTGGTCGAAGCAGGAGGCTGCGGCCGCCGCGCGTGCATTCGAACGCTGGGACGAATTTTTCGCCCGGCGCGCCGCCACCCCGTCGGCGCGACGGTCATCGTCGACGGCGGACGCGCGCATCGCCGCTGTGCAGGCGCGCCACGAAGCGGAGCTGCTGCGCTACCCGAACGTGGTGGCGGTCGCGGCGGGCTTTCGCACGCGCCGCGGCGCGCCGACCTCCGAGCCCTGCCTGGTCGTGTACGTGCAGCGCAAGGTGCCGGCAAGGCGGCTCGCGGCCGGCGAGCGGCTGCCGAAGCAGATCGAGGGCGTGCCGATCGACGTCGTCGAAGTCGGCGGCATCGAAACGCTGCCGGCCTGAGCGGCGCGCGCGTTTATTCCGAACCGAGCCGTCGAATCGTCTGCGGCGCGCGGCGGCGGCCGCGCCTACGGTAGCCGCTGCGCACCGCGCGCAACGCGACCCGCCCGGTAAGACGATCCCTGCCTTGCCAGGCCGAGCTCCCGTCCGCGCCTGCTACGGCGCGGCGCCCTTCACGCATGGAGAAGCCATGGCAAAGCAGTTGAAGCAATGGAGTGCCGGAGAGTCGTCCGCCGGACAGAAGGCGGCCGATACCTGGCAGAAGTTTTTCCAGAGCCAGCGCCAGGACGCGATCGCCGGCGCCGACACGATCCACGCCACTGCGCAGATCATGGCGACTCAACAGCGGCGCGAAATGGAGTTGTTGGCGCTGGAAAACGTGGTCGGCGTCGCGCCGAGCCTGAAGGTCACGGGCGGCAAGCCGACCGACCGATGGTCCCTCACTGTCCTGGTCGAAAAGAAACTGCCGAAGAACAAACTGTCGAAGGAGGATGTCGTGCCGGCGGCGCTCGACGGCGTCGTGACCGACGTGGTGGAGGTCGGCGCCATCGAAGCGCTCGCCTTCAACGCGCGCGTGCAACCGGCCCTGCCCGGTTTCAGCATCGGCCATCACGACATCACCGCCGGCACCTTCGGCTGCCTGGTGCGGGATCTGCGGCGCGGCCCGCCGCCGATGGCTTCCGAGGAACGGGCGCCGCACGACGACGGCGACTATCTGATCCTGAGCAACAATCACGTGCTCGCCAACCGCAACGCGGCACGAGCGGGCGATCCGATCCTGCAACCCGGCCCCTTCGACGGCGGCGTCTTTCCGTCTGACGCGGTCGCCAGGCTCGAGCGCTTCGAGCCGATCGTCTTCGGCATGAGCGGGTTCAACCTGGTGGATGCCGCCGTGGCGCGGCCGCTGTATAGCCGCAGCGCGACGTCGGCCCTGATCGGGCTGGTGACCCCGACCGGCATCGGCCAGGCGCTGCCGGGCGACCTGGTCGTCAAGGTCGGCCGCACGACCGAGGTGACGGTCGGCCGGGTGTTGGCGAACCATGCGACGGTCGCGGTCAACTTCGGCATCGGGGTCGCCGTGTTCCGCCACCAGATCCTCACGACCGCGATGGCGGCCGGCGGCGACTCCGGCAGCCTGCTGATGAACGCCAATCTGAACGCGGTCGGCCTGCTGTTCGCGGGCTCGGCGTTCGTCACGATCCACAACCACATCGCCGACGTCGAAGCCGCGCTCGGCGTGCGGCCACTGACCGCGGCGCGTTTCGCCTAGCGCGGCGCCGTG
>JAKANT010000152.1 GCA_021823635.1 Pseudomonadota bacterium | reverse complement strand
CCACTCGCCACCAGGGTTGCCCCCGTGCTGCCGTTCGACTTGCATGTGTAAGGCATGCCGCCAGCGTTCAATCTGAGCCAGGATCAAACTCTTCAGTTCGATTCCTTTTGCAAACATACTTCCGTACGTTCGCGTACTCGCGGAATTGAGGTGACTAGACCTCAATCACGTGAGCGTTTGACTTTGCGAGCTGCCGCAGCCACCGGCGTGAGACCGGCCGCTGCGGTTGCGCCCATCAAGCAAGCGCCCACACTTATCGGCTGTTTCGCTTGTTAAAGAACGAGCCGCATCGGAAAACCACGCTAAACGCAGGTCCGATGCAGCAGAGAGGTGAGATTATGGCGGCTCGAAAAACCCGTGTCAAACGACCTTCCGCCAGCGGGTTCAAGTCCTTGATTCGTCGACCCCGGCCTACCGATTCGAGAAATTCGGTTTGCGCTTGGCGAGGAAGGCAGACATGCCTTCCTTTTGGTCGGCGGTGGCAAACAGCGAGTGAAACAGGCGACGCTCGAACAGCAGCCCTTCGGCCAGCGGCGCCTCGAAGGCGCGGTTGACCGCTTCCTTGGCCATCATCACCGCCGGCAGCGAGAACTCGGCGATCTGCGCCGCCACCGCGAGCGCCTCGTCCAACAGCCGGTCGGCGGCGACCACGCGCGACACCAGTCCGGCGCGCTCGGCCTCGTCGGCGTTCATCATGCGGCCCGTCAGTATCAGATCCATCGCCTTGGCCTTGCCGACCGCTCGCGGCAGGCGCTGCGTGCCGCCGGCCCCCGGAATGACGGCCAGCTTGATTTCGGGCTGACCGAACTTGGCCGTGTCGGCGGCGATCACGATGTCGCACATCATCGCGAGCTCGCAGCCGCCGCCCAGGGCGAAGCCGGCCACCGCCGCGATGACCGGCTTTCGGATTCGGCGCAGCACTTCCCAGTTGCGGGTGATGTACTCGGATTTGAACACGTCCATGTAGGTCCAGTCTTTCATTGCGCCGATGTCGGCACCGGCCGCGAACGCCCGCTCCGAGCCAGTGATGATCATCGCCGCGACGCCCTCGTCGCCGTCGAACTTCAGCAACGCGTCACCGAGTTCGTCCATCAGGCGGTCGTTCAGTGCGTTCAACGCCTGCGGGCGGTTCAATCGAACCAGGCCGGCGCGATCGCGCCGTTCGACGACGATGCATTCGTAGTCCATGTCAACGCTCCCGATGCAGCCGCTTAATCGCCGGCGACCAGCACGTGTGCATCGACGGGCACCGGCAATTCGATGTGATCGACGATGCCGTCGCCGGCCAGCGGCCGCGAATAGAAATACCCCTGCGCAAAGTCGCAGCCGATCGAACGCAGGTATTCGACTTGCTCCGCCGATTCGATGCCTTCGGCGATCACCTTGAGCCTGAAATGCCTCGCCACCGCCAGCATCGCGTGCACGATCGCGCAGCTGTCGGCATCGCGTGGCAGCCCGGCGACGAACGACTGGTCGATCTTGAGCGCCGAGATCGGCATCCGTTTCAAATACCCGAGCATCGAGTAACCGGTACCGAAATCGTCGAGCACCAGTCCGACGCCGAGCGACGCGAGTTCGGCCATCACGTCGTTGTTGACCTCGTTTTCTCGCACCAGCGTGCGCTCGGTGATCTCGAGCGTGATCATGCGCGGCTCGATCGCGTGCTTGCCAAGCGCGCTGCGCACGATCAGCGGCAGCACCGACGAGCCGAGTTCGCGCCCGGCGACGTTGATCGAGATCGGGATGTCGAAGCCAGGCCGCTTCTGCCGCCAGCGCAGGATCTGCGCGCACACTTCGTTGATCACCCAGCGCGTGATGCGCTCCGACAGCCCGCTGACCTCGGCCACACCGATGAAACGATCGGGCGTCAGCAGGCCATAGGCGGGATGCTGCCAGCGAATCAGCGCCTCGAGCCCGACCACGCGCCCGCTTGCCATCTCGACCTGCGGCTGATACTCGACGATGAACTGGGCAGCGTCGCCCTGCAGCGCCTTCAGCAACTGGATGCCGAGCTGCACTTCGCGCGCCGCGCGCTCGGCACGGATCGGATTGAAGAAGCTGAACTGGTTGCGGCCGTCGCGTTTGGCCTGATACATGGCGGCGTCCGCGTTCTTCAGAAGCGTACTGATCTCGCGCCCGTGCTCGGGAAACAGCGCCACGCCGATCGACGCCGAGACCTGGGTGTCGACGTTCGGCACGAGGTCCGTCCGGTGCAGCGCTTGCGCAATGCGCGCCGCCAGCAGCGCCACCTCCTGCCGGTGCTCGAAATGGTCTACCAACACCACGAATTCGTCGCCCCCGAGGCGCCCCACCACGCCGGCCTCGCCCACGGTCTCTTTCAGTACCGCCGCCGCCGACTTGATCAGCGCGTCGCCGACCAGATGGCCGAGCGTGTCGTTGACGTCCTTGAAACGGTCCAAATCGATCAGCATGACGGCGATGCGCCGGTCGCGGTTGGCCGCGGTCATGATCATGTCGCGCATCGTCTCGCGCAGCAGGTTGCGGTTCGGCAAGCCGGTGAGCGGGTCGTACCAGGCCAGCTGTTCGATGCGTATCTCGGCCTCCTGCCTCTGCGACGCTTCCAGCGCCAGGGCGATCAACAGCGCCGCGGTGGTCACGAAGTTGACTTCATCGTCGTCCCATGCCCGCGGCTGCCGGTCCTGCACACGCAGCACGCCCTGCACCTCACCGTCGAGCAGCACCGGAGCGTCGATCGTCGCCCGCGCCGCCGCCGAGCGCGCATCCCCGCTGGCCGTCTGCAGCAGCGGCGACGCGCGCAGGTCGGCGATCACCACGGGCTGACGGTCGCGCAATGCCGCGAAGTAGGCCGGGAACGACGCCGCCGCGAGAGCCGCGCCGATCCATTCCCGCGAGAAGCGCTCGCGCGCCACGTCGTAATGCGCCTCGCAGCGCAATTCGTCCGGCTCGCGATGCAGGCGCCAAAAGCTGGCGCTCGCCGCGCCCAGTGTTTCGGCGCACATCCGCAGAGTGTGCGACAGCGACTGCGAGAGGTCGCCGCGCGTGTGGATCGCCAGGTCGAGCAGCCGCTCGCGAAAATCGATGCGGCGCGCCTCGCGCGGGGCGGGCAGCTCGCCAGGCGGGCGCGCATCGGCCGCAATTTCGGTGTCGTCCGCCGGCAGTTCGACCGCCGTCAGCAACAGCCCGCCAATGGCCGGCTCCTCGAAGCAATTGCGCACGCATACCCACAACGTGCGCTGGCATCCTTCTGCATCCAACATGCGCACACGACGAGCGTGGGCGCGCCCGGTAGCCGTCCTCAACGCCGCCGCGATGGTCGCCTCCAGCGCCGCCCGATCGACGTCAAGCGCGAGTTCCGTCGCGGGGCGGCCGACGGTCTGTTGCGCCGCCAGACCGAGCGTGCGCTCGATCGACGGCGACTGAAAGCGCACGACGCCTTGCGCGTCCAGCACCGCCAGCACGTCGGCACCGTTGACCGCGAACGCCGCCAGCCGCCGCTGCAGCAGCGAAACCCGCGCCTGTAGCGCGACGTGGCTGCTCGCGTCGGCGGCAACGATGGCGATGGCCCGCAGGCGACGATCGCGCAAACGGTTGACGACGCGCGCTGATATCCAGCGTGCGGCGCCTTGGCGGTCGGCGGCGCGCAATCGCCATAGGCATTCACGCTCGCTGGGCCCGGCGCCGGCGCAGAACTGATCGACGATCGCGCGCAGCTCGGCGCCGGCATCGTCGGCCAGCAACAGATCGAATGGCACGCCGAGGACTTCGCTCGGTTGCAGATCCGGCCAGCGGTCTGCGGGCACGCTGGCTTCGAGCACGCGCCGGTCGGCGCCCAGCAGCCACGCAGCCCCATCGGGCCCGTGCGCCAGTGCCAGGCGCCGCGCCTGCGCATCGGCTTCGGCGCGCGCGGCCGCGCGTGCCGCGCCGATGTCTTCGAGCAGCAGCGTCGCGACGGTCTCGCCTTCGAAACGCATGGCCTCGGCGGCGATCTCGACGGCGATGCGGCGCCGGTCTTTCAGCGCCAGCACCGCTCGCACCGCGGCACCGCCGCGCTGCAGCCGCGCCCACAGACGCGCCCAGCGGCGCGCCGCCGCCCGCGCCGAGCGATAGCTCAGCAACTCGGAGACATGGCGGCCGACCACCTCGTCGGCGCGCGCTCCGATGAAAGCCAGCGCGGCGTCGTTGGCGGCGAGAACCTGCCCGGACGCATTGACGCAGACCGCGGCCAAGGCCAAACGGTCGAAGGCCGTCTGCTTAAGTGAAGATTCGACCGCCGATTGCCGCAGCGGAATGACCGTTGACACCAAGCGCTGACCTGCGTGGCGCGAGCACTGCGCGCGGCTGCGACGGCAGCCGCAGAAGCGAGCGTTGCGCGTCGCGCGATTGTGCCACGCGCCGGGTGGCGCGCATGTCTGCGGCGACTTCGCGCCCGCGCGACCGATGGCCCTCGCGTTGTTGGGGCAGCACAGGCGGGCGCGCGCGTGGTAGGCGCCGTGACGCACGCGGCTTACGATCGGCGCTTCGCGCGGTTTCGCGCACGCGATCGCCGCCACTCTGTAAGGAACGCCATCATGTTCAAGGCCATCTATCTGACGAACAGCAACGACCAATTCTCGGCCTCCCTGCGAGCCTTGGACGAGGCCGAACTGCAAGCCGCCACGCCGGAGGCGGACGTGACGATCGCCGTCGAGTACTCGACGATCAACTACAAGGACGGTCTGGCGCTGACCAACAAGTCGCCGGTCGTGCGGCGCTGGCCGATGGTGCCCGGCATCGACGCCGCCGGCACGGTGATCGCCAGTGGCCACCCGCAATGGAAGGAAGGCGATCGCGTGATCCTGAACGGCTGGGGCGCCGGGGAGACGCACTGGGGCGGGCTGGCGCAGAAGGCGCGTTTCAAGGGCGATTGGCTGGTGCGGTTGCCGGAGGGCTTGAGCACGCGCCAGGCGATGGCGATCGGCACCGCCGGCTACACGGCGATGCTGTGCTGCCTGGCGCTCGCCGATCACGGCGTGAAGCCCGGCGACGGCGAGATCCTCGTCACCGGCGCCAGTGGCGGCGTCGGTTCGATCGCGATCGCCATCCTGGCGCGGCGCGGTTACCGCGTCGTCGCCTCGACCGGCAAGACGACCGAGACGGACTACCTGAAGGGGCTCGGGGCCACCGCGGTGATCGACCGCAATGAACTGGCCGCACCCGGCAAGCCGCTGCAGAAGGAACGCTGGGCCGGCGTGGTCGATGCGGTCGGCAGCCACACGCTGGCCAACGCCTGCGCGCAGACCCGCTCCGAAGGCGTGGTCACCGCGTGCGGACTGGCGCAGGGCATGGACTTTCCCGCGACCGTGGCGCCGTTCATCCTGCGCGGCGTGAAGTTGATTGGTATCAATTCCGTGTACTGTCCGCTGCCGCTGCGCGAGCGCGCGTGGCAAGCGCTGGCGAGCGAGCTGGACCGGGGCAAGCTCGACGGCCTGACGCGCGAAGTGCCGCTGGCCGGCGCCTTCGACGTCGCGCGCG
>JAKANT010000151.1 GCA_021823635.1 Pseudomonadota bacterium | reverse complement strand
CGCAGGCGGGCGTCGACTTCGGACAGCACGTAGAAGTCGGCGTCGGCCGCCTTGCGTGCCAGTTGCAACTGCTCGATCGCCGCCGGGGTGGCGCCCAGCAGCGCGTACAGCTCGGCGGTCGCCTGATGCTGCAGCGTGCGGCGATTCAGCGCCGCATAGCTGCGCGCCAGCAGCTCGTAGTGCTTGGGCTCGCTGCGCGCGATCGCGATCTGCTCGCGCAGGTAGGCGATCGCCTCCTCGTGGCGGTCGGCCTGCTGCAGCAGGTCGGCATAGTTCAATGCCGTCAGGCGCGACAGCGGAAAGCGCGCCGTGGCCTCGCGCGCGAACGCGATCGCCGCCTCGCGCTCCTGCGGCGTGGCCGCCGCGGCAAAGCGCGCCTGCGCATAGAGTTTGTCGAGCATCGGCGTAGCGGCGGCGGCGCGCTTGCGCGCGGCGGTCGCGTGCTCAAGCGCCGCTTTGGCCTCGCCGAGCTTGAGGTTGGCCAGTGCCAGCCCGTAGTAGCTCGCCGCCTCGGACGGTGTGCTGCGGTTGGCGAGCTGGCCGGCGAAGAAGCTGCGCGCGTCGCGCAGCCCCTGCGCCGACTCGTCCTGCAGCACGCGCAGCCGGGCGCGCGTCAGCAGAAACTCGAGGCTGTCGGCGCGCTGCCGGGTGCGCGTCTCGCGCAGGCGGTTCTGCATGTCGCCGATGCGCTCGACCGTCAGCGGGTGCGTGCGCAGATAGGCCGGTGCGGCCGATTCGTAGATGCGCGAGCCCTGCTGCAGGCGGGTGAAGAACGAGACCATCGCACCGGCGTCGAAGCCGGCGCCGGTCAAGATCTGAAAGCCCACGCGGTCGGCCTCGCGCTCGGCTTCGCGCGAGAAGTTGAGCTGCTGCTGGATCGCGGCCGCCTGACCGCCCAGGATCGCCGCCTGCGTCAGGTCCCCGGCCGAGGACGAATTGCTGCGCGCCGCCAGCAGCGCCAGCAGCAGCGCGCCGATCGCGATCGCGGTCGATTCGCGGCTCTTGGCCAGCATGCGCGCGATGTGGCGTTGCTCGACGTGGCCGATCTCGTGCGCCAGCACGGCAGCCAGTTCGGACTCGCTTTGCGCCGCGATCACCAGCCCCGTGTGTACGCCGATGAAGCCGCCCGGCAGCGCGAACGCGTTCAGCATCGGGTCGCGCACCACGAAGAACGAGAAGTCCATGTGGCGGGCGCGGCTCGCCGCCACCAATTGATAGCCGAGATTGTTCAGATACTCGGTGGCGTCGGGATCCGGCAGGTAGGAGGGATCGCGCAGCGCCTGGCGCATGATCGCCTCGCCGAGCTTGCGCTCGTTGGCCGGCGACAGGTCGTCGACCGCCACATCGCCCAGCGTGGGCAGCTCGATCTGCGGCGCCTGTGCGCGCGCCACGGGCGGCGTGCCCAGCGTGCAGGCCGCCGCCAACGCGATCGAGCGCAGCAGGGTTCGGTTCAAGGATGCGCCGCGACGGGGAAAGGTCGTTTGTATGATAGTCGCGCGCTGTAAACGTTCCCTTTCACTTTGCGACCACATGTGACATGAGCGGGTTGACGCACTTCGATGCCGGCGGCTCCGCCCACATGGTCGACGTCGGCGACAAGGCGGTCACCCATCGCATCGCGGTGGCGGCCGGCCGCATCCGCATGTTGCCCGCCACTTTCGCGCTGGTGCGAGACGGCGGCGCGAAGAAAGGCGACGTGCTCGGCGTGGCCCGCATCGCCGCCATCCAGGCGGCGAAGAAGACGAGCGAGCTGATCCCGCTCTGTCATCCGCTGGCGATCACCCGCATCGCGGTCGATTTCGCGCTCGACGAGCCAGCGAGCGCCGTGCGCTGTACCGCGCGTGTGGAGACGCGCGGCCAGACCGGCGTGGAGATGGAAGCGCTGACGGCGGTGCAGATCGGCCTGCTGACGATCTACGACATGTGCAAGGCCGTGGACCGCGGCATGGTGATCGAAGACGTCCGGCTGCTGGAAAAGCACGGCGGCAAGAGCGGGGACTGGGTCGCCGCCGGCGGCGCCGGTGACCTACCGAGGGACGGCTAAGGAAGCAGCACGCGCCGCCGGCCGCCGGCCAAACGGCGGCGTTCTGGGACCGGCCCGCCAATGGGCGGCGTCGCGCTCGTCCCTCCAGGGCCGGGCGAGTTTCTCGTCGCAATGCGCGCGTCGTGCGGCAGTCGACGCGCGTCTGCGCTCGCGCATGAGGCCACCGGTCCCGCAGCTCAGGGTGGCCTCGTCTCCGCGGTCGAGCCCAAGCTTCGCCGATGGCCGCGCGCGACGCAAAGGTTGCTTGATGACCGTCAAATGGCTGCGTGCGCACCGGCTGTCGAATCGAGGCGCGATGCGCGACGAACACGGTCGGTCCAACGGTGCACTCGCCGGTGCCGTTCACTGGGGCGGATGCCTGGGCGCGGCGGCCGTAGGCCTGTTGGCGCTGGCGATCGGCGCGTTCGTCTACATGGTGGATCGTCCCGCCGGGCACGCGGCGCTGCTGCCTGGGTGGGGGACGGCGACCGGCACCGGCCGCCTCGGTGCGATCGGCGACTGGTTGCCGAGCTTTCTGCACCCGTTCGGCTTCGCCCTACTGACGGTGGCGGCGCTGCGAACGCGACGCGCAGCGGTGTCTCATGCGATATGCACCGCTTGGACGCTGGTGAACGTCGTCATCGAATGTGCGCAGTGGCCGGCCGCCGCAGCCGCCGTGTCGCGCTTCATTGACGCGGCGCCCGTCGTCGCGCCCGCCCTGCAGCCGGTGCGCCGCTATCTGCTGAACGGCACCTTCGACCCCGGCGACGTGATGGCCGCGCTCGCCGGCGGGCTGGCGGCGGCCGTCGTCCTGTCGGTTCGGCATCAAGGGGGAAATGCACGTGAAGTCGTGTGAGTCGCGCACCGCGCGCTGGCTGCGCGCGGCATCGTTGCTCGCCATCCTGTCGGCGGGGCTTGTCTCGATCTTCGGCAGCGGGGGCGGCATGCCCGCCGTGGACCCGAGCCAATGCTGTCAGGAGCCCAGTGTCAGCGTCGATCCGGCGCTGCGCACGGTCGGCGTAGGCGACAGCGTGACGTTCAAGGCATTGGTCCTTTTCGCGCGCCACCCCGTGCGCTACCAGTGGCGCCGCGACGGTGTGGACATCGCGGGCGCGACGAGCGCGTCTTACACGCTGACGGGGGCGACGCTCGGTGACGATGGCGCGCGTTTCACCGTCGTGGTCACTGCCGAGAATGGCACTGCCTCGGCGACCGCGACCTTGCAGGTGTCACGTTTCCCGCCGGTTGTCTATCGCGACGGCGAGTTTGCACCGGCCGAGTGGAGCAGCGAGAGCCGGTCCGAGCCGTCCGTCAACGGCCCGAGCGCGGTCGTTTCGCGCGTCGATAGCGGCGGCAACCCCGATGCGTATCGCGCCATCGACTACGCGATGACCGCGGGGCCCAGTTCGATCGTCGTCATGCACACGGCGCTTGCGGCGACCTACGACCCGCAGACCCTGGGTCCGATCTACGCCATCGACGCGCAGATCGATTGCATCGACACGGGTTTTGGCGAGACGAGCGTCGCGCCACTCTTGGAGCAGGACGGCCGGCGGTATCGCGCCTGGGATTTCTTCGGATGCCATACGTTCTGGGCAAGCGCCAGCGCGCAACTCAGTCTGGGCGCGAACGACTTCAGGCTGATCGACGGGCCTGCCTGCGCGGCGGGTCAGGCGTGCCCGGACTTCGGCGCGGGCGGCGCGCCGATTCGCTTCGGATTCGCGACCGCGGCGCGTGTGGCCCCGGAGATGCCGGCCGTGAGCTACCGCGTGGGCGTGGACAACTGGAGCGTTTCGGTCTGGCGCCGGTGAGCGCGCCGCGTTTCGACGGTTGACGCAGCGCAATCGTGGCGGGCAGCCAATGCCCGGCAGGGCCGCTCAGATGACGTTCGCTTCCACCAGTGGCTCGCCGCGCGCGATGCGCGCCGGCGCAAGCGGCGATAGGTCGAGCGTGCGGTAGCGGCCGGCGGCGATCAGCTCGGCGATGCCGCGGCCGACCGCCGGCGCCTGCTGGATGCCGTGGCCGGAAAAGCCGCAGGCGACGAAGGCGTTGCCGGTGCCGGGCAGCGCGCCGACGATGCCGTTCTGATCGAAGGTGTTGAACTCGTAGTAGCCCGCCCAGGCGCCGGTGGTGCGCAACGCTTCGAAGGCCGGCACGCGCGCGGCCAGCCTCGGCCAGATGACGTCGTCGAACAGGCCGTGATCGATGTCGTCGAGCGGCGCGTCGTCGCGGTCCTCGCCGCGCGGCGGCGCGCCGGCAATGTAGCCGCGGCCCTCGGGACGAAACCAGACGCCGCTCGGATCGATCACCAGCGGGCAGTCCGGCAGCGCCACCGGCGCGGTGAACGCGAACACGTCGCGCTTGCGCGCCGCCACCGGCAAGTCGAAGCCGAGCTGCCGCGCCAGCGGCGCGCTCCATGCGCCGGCGGCCAGCAGCAGCGTGTCGGCTTCGAAGCGCTGGCCGTCGTCGGTCAAGGCGCGTGCGCGTACGCCCTGGCAAGCGACCTCGAGCACGTTCGCAGTGATGTAGGTGGCGCCGAGCGCGATCGCCTTGCGGCGAAACGCCTGCAGCAAGCCGTAGCCGTCGAACCAGCCTTCGCCCGAAAGTCCCAGGCTGCCGGCGGCGAGATCGGCCGTCGCCAGCCAAGGAAAACGGGCGCCCAATTCGGCCGGCGACAGCAGCGCCACGTCGGCGCCGCAGCGCCGCTGCAAGCCGTGGTTCGCGTTCAACGTCGCGCGGCCGGCCGCGGTGGCCAGATACAAGTAGCCGCGCTCGGTGAGCCCGATGTCGGGACGCTCGGCGCCGACGGCGAGTTCGTCGCCGAGGCGGCGCAGGAACGCGAAGCTCGCCTGCGAGAGCCGGATGTTGACCTCGGTCGAGAACTGCTGCCGGATCGAACTGGCCGAGCGCGCGCTCGATGCCGTTCGATACGCGGGGTCGCGCTCGAGCACCGTGACGCGGGCGCCGAAATCGCGCGCGAGAAAGAAGGCTGCCGCCGACCCGATCACGCCGCCGCCGACGATCAGCACGCTGCGCACGTCCTCGCTCCTACAATCGACCGCATGGTCCGATTCTATGCAGCGCACGACGTGCACGCGGCGCTGCCCTTTGCGCCGCTTGCCAACGCGCTGTCGGCCGCGTTCGCGCGCGGCGCCGAGGTGCCGCTGCGGCACGTGCATCGACTCGACGGCGACGATCTGTTGCTGCTGATGCCGGCGTGGCGTAACGAAAGCGTGGCTGCGGCCGGCGCGCTCGGCGTAAAGCTCGTGACCGTGATGCCGGCCGCCGCGCAGCGCGGCGCGGCCACCGTGGCCGCGACTTATCTGCTGTTCGAGCGCGCCACTGGCGAGCTGCGCGCCGTGCTCGACGGCGAGGCGCTGACGCTGCGCAGGACCGCGGCCGTGTCGGCGCTTGCGGCGCGCTACCTCGCGCGCGTCGACGCGAGCGAGCTGCTCGTGATCGGCGCCGGCAAGCTCGCGC
>JAKANT010000150.1 GCA_021823635.1 Pseudomonadota bacterium | reverse complement strand
CCACGACCTTGGAGGTGCCGATGTCCACCCCGACGATCAGATCCTTGTTGTCCGCCCTCATGACTTACCTGCTGCCGTGTTGGCGTTTCTCGCCGGCGCCGCGGCCAGCCCGTTTGGATAGCGCAGATCGATCCGGCGCGGCGGGGCTCCCAGGTACGCCACCACCGCCGGATAGGCGGCGACCAGCCGAGCCAGCGCATCATCCAGTCGGCCCGGCGGATCGTCGCGCCCAAGTTCGAAGCGCTGGCCGGCGTCGGTGATCACGCTCCACGAAGCGCGCTCCGAGACCTCGATGCCAGAGGGCGCCAGCGCAAGCGGCGCCAGCGCGGCGGCGAATTCGTAGTAGCGCCGCGCCGCTTCGGCCGCATACTGCGGCGGTCCGTCGAACTGCGCCAGCGGTCCGTGGATCTCGGCCTCCGCCGCGTTGGCCACGAACAGTTGACCGCGATCCGACAGCAGCCGGCCGTCGCTCCACAGCCCGAGCGCGCGATGCTCGCGCAGCGTGACCACCAGCCGGTCCGGCCAGACGCGGCGCACCGATGCCGCCGCCACCCAGGGAACCGCCTCGAAGGCGCGCCGCGCCTCGTGCAGCGGCACGGTGAAGAAATTGCCGCCCACTTTACCCGCGATCGCCGCGCGCAGCGCGGCGCCGCTGACGTGCGTGAGCTCGCCGCGCACCTCGATGTGCCGAATGTCGAACAGCGGCCGCGCCAGCGTCCAGCGCGCCAGCCCGACCAGCACGATGACGGCGGCGGCGGCGAACATCGCGCGCGCCAGCCAGGTCATCAGCCGCACACCGTTCACTCGCGCACCCCCAACGCGGCGTGGGCCAGGATCTCCAGCACCAGCTCCTCGTAGCCGATGCCGACCGCCTTGGCCGCGATCGGTACCAACGAGTGGCCGGTCATGCCGGGCGCGGTGTTCAGCTCCAGCAGGTAGGGTCGGTCGCCACGTGCATCGACGTGCAGCATCAGGTCGACCCGCCCCCAGCCACGCGCGCCGAGCGCGTTGTACGCGCGCACGGCGAGCGCGCTGATCTCGGCCGCCAAGTCGTCCGGCAGCGGCGCCGGGCACAGATACTCGGTGTCGTCGCTGAAGTACTTGTGCCGATAGTCGTAGTTGTCGGCCGGGGCGCGGATCTCGATCAGCGGCAGCGCGCGCGCGTTCCTGCCTTCGCCCAGGATCGCGCAGGTCAGTTCGCGGCCGCGGATCAGCTGCTCGACGAACACGACGTCGTCGTACCTGACCGCTTCCTCGAACGCCAGCGCCAGCTCGTTGTGGTCGTGCGTGACGACCTTGGTGATGCCCAGCGTCGAGCCCTCGCGCGCCGGCTTGACGATCAGCTCGTCGCCCAGCTCGGCCACCACGCGTTTCCAGTCGGTGTCGGCGTGCACCCGTTGCCAGGCGGGCGTCGGCAGACCCTCGCATTCCCAGATGCGCTTGGCGGCGATCTTGTCCATCGCGGTCGCCGAGGCCAGCACGCCGCTGCCGGTGTATGGAATGCGCAGCGTCTCCAGCACGCCCTGGATCGTGCCGTCCTCGCCGAAACGACCGTGCAACGCGATGAAGACGCGGTCGAACTTTGCCGCCTCCAACTCGGCCAGCGATTGCGTGCCGGGATCGAACGCGTGCGCATCGACGCCGCGCGCGCGCAGCGCGCCGAGCACTCCGGTGCCGGACATGATCGACACCTCGCGCTCGGCCGAACGGCCGCCGAACAGCACGCCGACCTTGCCGAACGATTTCGGGTCGTACGCGCTCATGAACCTCGCTCCAGCAACTTCGCCGGCACGCCGCCGATCGAGCCGGCACCCATCGTGATCACCACGTCGCCGGGCCGCGCGGTGGCCAGGATCGCCGCCGGCAGTTCGTCCACCGTCTCGACGAACACCGGCTCGACCTTGCCGGCCACCCGCACCGCGCGCGCCAGCGCGCGGCCGTCGGCGGCGACGATCGGCGCCTCGCCGGCCGCATAGACCTCGGCGAGCAGCAGCGCATCGACGGTGGACAGCACGCGCACGAAATCCTCGAAGCAGTCGCGCGTGCGCGTGTAGCGGTGCGGCTGAAACGCCAGCACGATGCGGCGTCCGGGAAAGGCACCGCGCGCGGCGGCGATCGTGGCCGCCATCTCGACCGGATGGTGGCCGTAATCGTCGATCAGCGTGAAGCTGCCACCGGCGATCGCGATATCGCCGTGACAGGCGAAGCGCCGGCCCACGCCAGTGAACGAGGCGAGCGCCTGCAACATCGCCGCATCCGGCACCGCCAGCAGGGTGCCGACCGCGATCGCCGCCGTGGCGTTGCGCACGTTGTGTTCGCCCGGCAGGTTCAGCCGCACGTCCAGCGGCGCGGCGTCCTCGCGCAGGACGCGAAAGTGCATCGCGGTGCCGTCGGGCCGCGCCTCCAGCGCGCGCACTTGCGCCTCGGGCGCGAAGCCGTACGTCAGCACCGGCTTGGAGACGAACGGCATGATCTCGCGCACGTGGCGGTCGTCGATGCACAACACGGCGGTGCCGTAAAACGGCAGCCGCGACAGGAACTCGACGAACGCTCCCTTGAGCTTCGCGAAATCGTGGCCGTACGTCTCCATGTGATCGTTGTCGATGTTGGTGACGACCGCGATCACCGGCATCAGGTTCAGGAAGCTGGCGTCGGATTCGTCGGCCTCGACCACGATGTACTCGCCGCTGCCCAGCCGCGCGTTGGCGCCGACCGAGTTGACTCGGCCGCCGATCACGAAGGTCGGGTCCAGGCCGCCGGCGGCGAGTACGCTCGCCACCAGGCTGGTGGTGGTGGTCTTGCCATGTGTGCCGGCGATCGCGATGCCCTGCTTCAGCCGCATCAGCTCGGCCAGCATCACCGCGCGCGGCACGACCGGAATGCGCTTGGCGCGCGCGGCCATCACCTCGGGGTTGTCGGCCTTCACCGCCGACGAGACCACCACCGCGTCCGCACCGGCGACGTTCTCCGCCGCATGGCCAAGCGCCACGCGGGCGCCGAGCTGCGCCAGCCGCCGCGTGGCGGCGTTGGCCGCGGCATCCGAGCCGCTCACCGTGTAGCCCAGGTTCAACAGCACTTCGGCGATGCCGCTCATGCCGGAGCCACCGATGCCGACGAAGTGGATGTGGCGCACCGCGTGCCTCATCGGTTGCTCTCCACCCTCGCACTTCGCTTCGTCGGCATCGGCTGCGCCGCAGGGTGACGATGCCGGGGCCCCGCCCCCGGCATGCCGACGAAGTGGATGTGACGCACCGCGTGTCTCATCGCGCCGCCTCCGCGATGTGCTCGATCGCGTCCGCAACCCGCTTCGTCGCCTCCGGTTTGCCCAGCGCGCGGGCGCGCTCGGCCATCGCGGCCAAGCGCTCGCGGGTCAGTCCGCGCAGCACCTGCGCCAGCCGCTCGGCGGTCAGCTCCTGCTGCGGCAGATGGATGGCGGCGCCGTGGCGGGCGAGGAATTCCGCGTTGCTACGCTGATGCGCAGTGGTCCTTACGACCAGCGGCACCAGCAGCGCCGGCACCCCGGCCGCACATAGCTCGGCCACCGTGATCGCGCCGGAGCGGCACAGCACGACGTCGGCGGCGGCGTAGCGCGCCGCAATGTCGTCGATGAACGGCACTACTTCGGCCTCAACGCCGGCGGCCCGATACGCGGCGCGCGTGGCCTCCAGGTGGGCCGCGCCGCATTGATGCACGACGCGCGGCCGCGCGTGCGGCTCGAGCACTGCCAGCGCGGCGGCGACGGTCTCGTTCAGCACCTGGCTGCCGAGGCTGCCGCCGACCACCAGCAGCGAAAGCGGCCCGCTGCGGTCGCGGTAGCGAAGCGCCGGCGCCGGCACCTTCGCAATCTCCTCGCGCACCGGGTTGCCGGTGACCAGCGCCTTGTCACCGGCCAGCCGTGCCGCCGCGCCGTCGAAGCCGCAGAAGATCGCCGCCGCCAACGATCTGAGCAGCCGCATCGACAGCAGCGGCGCCGCGTCCGCGTTCAGAAGCACGAGCGGCGTGCCCAGCGAGGCCGCCGCCAACCCCGCCGGCACCGCCACATAGCCGCCGGTGGAAAACACGATGGTGGGGCGCCGCGCCGCGAGCAAGCGACGGCTTTGCGCCAAGGCGCGCAGCAGTAGCATGCCGCCGAAAGCGAACCCCTTCCACCCCTTGCCGCGCAATCCGGCGAAGTCGATCGCGTCGAAGGCAAAGCCGTGCGGCGCAACCAGCGCGCGCTCCATGCCGGCGCGCGTGCCGAGCCACGAGACGCTCCAGCCGCGTGCGGCCAGCAGCCGCGCCACCGCGAGCCCCGGCATCACGTGCCCGCCGGTGCCGGCCGCGACCACCGTCAGGTGCCTCATACGCGCCCTCCGCGCATGAGGATCCTGTTTTCGCGATCGACCCGCAGCAGCAGGCCGACCGCCGCCAGCGACGCCAGCAAGGCCGAACCGCCGTAGCTGATGAACGGCAGCGTCAGCCCCTTCGTGGGCAGGATGCCGGTGGCCACTCCCATGTTGAAAAACGCCTGCACGCCGATCCACAGTCCCACGCCCTGCGCCACCAGGCCGGCGAAGGTGCGCTCCAGCGCGATCGCCTGGCGGCCGATCTCGAACGCCCGCTTCACCAGCCAGTAGTACAGGACGACCACGGTCAGCACTCCGGCCAGGCCCAGCTCCTCGCCGATCACGGCGAAGATGAAGTCGGTGTGCGCTTCCGGCAGGTAGTGCAGCTTCTCGACGCTGCGGCCCAGCCCGACGCCGAACCACTCGCCGCGGCCAAAGGCAATCAGCGAATGCGAGAGCTGATAGGTCTCGCGCAGCGGCCGGTCGCCCTCCCACACGTCGAGAAAGCCGAACAGCCGCCGCATGCGGTAATCGGCGGTGAAGATCATCACCGCCAGCGTGGCCGCCAGCGTGGCGCCGAGCGCGAGGAACAGCCGCGCGTTGGCGCCGCCGAGGAAAAGAATCCCCATGCAGATCACCGCGATCACGGCAAACGCACCGAAGTCCGGCTGCCGCAGCAGCAGCGCGCCGATGATCGCGATCACGGTCGCCAGCGGCAGAAAGCCCTTGCCGAAGTGGTGCATGTAGTCCTGCTTGCGCACCGTGAAACTGGCCGCGTACAGCAGGCCCGCCACCTTCATCAGTTCGGACGGTTGCAGGTTCAAGCCGCCCGCCGCGATCCAGCGCCGCGCGCCGAGCGCGCCGCGGCCGACGAACAGCACCGCCACCAGCAGCAGCAGCACGCCGACGAAGATCCACGGCGCCAGTTCCTCCCACCGCTTCATCGGCACGCTGAAGGCGATCGCCGCCGCCACGGTGCCGAGCGCGAGCGCCGCCAGGTGACGCCACAGGAAGTGCGTCGGCCCGACCTGGTAGCGCGGCGAGTCGGCCAGCGACACCGACGCCGAGTACACCATCACCGCACCCAACAGCACGAGCGCGGCCACCGCCGCGACCAGCGCCCGGTCGTAGGACTCCAGGGCGCGCGTCGCGGCCGGTTGCGCCGACGCCGCGAGGCCGGCCAGCGCGAGGCTG
>JAKANT010000149.1 GCA_021823635.1 Pseudomonadota bacterium | reverse complement strand
CGAAGCGCCTGGTCGGGTACGGCGTCGTCCATTCAGACTCCGGGTCAGTCGAAACGCCGCGGACGTTCAACCTGGGATCTCCGGCAGCGCTGCAATCAACTCCGCTTCGCTCGGCGGCTGGCGCGTGCCGGCCTCGACTTCGGCGAGGATCTCGTAGCACTTCGCCCAGACCAGCGAACGCCACGCGCGCAGCGCGCGCCCTTCGCGCTGGAATCTCGGCACCGCGGGCTCTTCGGCGTAGGTGACCGCGCTGAACATGCCGTCGTACCCCAGCGCGCGCGCGGCTTCGTCCAGGTGAGTGCGCACCGCGATCTCCAGCCTGGTCTGGAGTGGAATCTCCGGCGGCTCGGGCGCTGTGGGCTCAGGCTCAAGCTCGAACTCTTCATCGCTGGCCGCCAGCCATTCGATCAATTCATGATCGCGCGGCGCCGGCACGCCCTCGGTGAGCTTGTGGTCCTCCCGCGCCTGGCGGAATGCCGCCACGCGCGACTGGAGCTGCTCCGCGGTGCCCTCAAACAATGAACGTGGAATGGTTCGCATGCGGCCCTCTAGGTTTTGATGATTTTGGTAACGACGAGACTCGGCGCCATGTTGTTATGTGCTCCATCCCCCCCTGTCGATGATGTGGTTGCAGCGGCTGCAAAATTGACGCCACTGGCGGCAATAGAACCAGACCCAGCCGCTGTAATGAAGCTGGAGCCGCCAAGCGGCGTATGCGTATGTCCGGGCATCTCCGCCGTGACGAGCGTGTGCGTTTCTGCCCCGCCCACAGCCCCCAGCCGCGCTCCGATCGTCGACGTAGCCGTACCTCCGCGTCCGATCGTCGCCCTGCGCCGCGAGTCCGGCAGGCCGAATGTGGTTGATCCGTCGCCGTCACCGTGAGGCGCGTGGATTCCAGTCAGCACGCCAGTTCCGTTCGAGGTGAAGTTGATCGCCGCGCCGCCCTCGGTGGCCGCGATCTGGAAGTCGTTGGCGGCGGCCGAGACAACAAAATACGTCGTGCCTGCAGTCAGCCCGGTTGGCGCCGCGCCAGTTGTCGTGAACTTGAACACGTCCCCGTTGCTCAGGCCGTGCGAGGCCCAGGCCACCTTGTCCGTCGTGTTGTCAAAAGTCACCACCGACGTGCGCAGGATCGCCGCGAACAGCGTGGCGTAGGTGGCGCGCGACACGTTCGAGCCGTCGCATGCAAGGTAGCCGCTCGGGATCACGGTGCCGCCGAAGTCGAGTAGCGCGCCAGCGGGAACAGTCCCTGAAACGGCGGGGTAATCGTCGTACGCGGCAACCACGTCCACGCTATTGCAATAGAGCTGGCGGCGCTTTCCCTGAGTGACCGCGACGCCCACCTGGCCCGCCACCTTGACCGTAAGCGTAAACGCGCCAGTCGTGTTGTTGTACACATTCCAGACCCACGGCGTTGCGTCAACCGTGACAGAGATATCGGCGGTGAGAAGCCCGGTGAACTCCAGCACCTGCCGGCGCTGCTCGTCCGCGGTCAGCGCAACGTCGGCGCCGCCCGCCACGCTCTTTGACAAGAGCCGCTGCTGCATGATCCCCGCCGCCGGCGCGCCGATCCGGATCTTGCGCGTGCCCGCGCCCCAGTTGACCGCCGCCCCCGCGTTCGATGACGAAAGGATCTTGTCGCGCGTCAGGCGATTCGGCCCTGCGAGAATCGTCCCGATGCCCAGCTCCCAGTTCGTGTCGTCGGTGGCGAAGTAGGTGGTGTAGTTGTTCGCCGTGGCGTTGCTCAGCGCCTGAAAGCCGACCTGCGCGCCATCGAGCGTATAGGTGCCCGCGCCGACCGTCGTGCTCGTCTCGAACGCGCGGTCGAGTACTTCGAGGATGCCTGGCATTAGAGCCTCTCCTTGATCGAAAATTTTTGCCGGAAGTTCAGCGTCGTGCGATGGACAAGCGGCTGCGCGGCCGTGCAGCGGCCCCACACGGCCTGCTCCGAAACGTAGGCGCTCGTGATGTCATGGATCGCCAGCACGTCCTTCGAGATCCCCTGCGCTCGCGATAGCGCGAACGCATTGCCGTACATCTCGGCCTCGCTCCCCCACTTGAGTTCGAATTCCAGCAGGCGCCGCTGCGGCCGGATGTCCGCGTAGTCCTGGCCGCCGTAAGACTCGCTGATCAGGCTCTCGTCCGTCGAGGTCACGCTCCAGCCGTATTCCTGGTTGAATGTGGGCGCCCAGCTCGGGCCGAGAAACACACGGCCGGCCTGCAACTGCGTGAGGCTGGCGTCCTCGAGGTCGACCCTCCAATAGCGCGCCGTGCTCGAGGCGAACGCCTTGTAAATGGCGCCGTAACCGGCCTTTACGCCACCCGCAATCACGCCGGTGTCCAGCAGCAGCGTGCCCGTCACGGTCGGGTCAACGTCGGAGGCGCGAATGCGCACCGTGGCCGCGGCGGTGAGATTGGTTCCGATCACCGCGAGCAGCGCGCAGGCCACGGAGGACAGCATGTCGAAAATCAGATAGGCGCTGTTGACGCCGGCGGCCGTGTACCACCTCTGGGCGACGTGCGATTGCTGCACATTCGCGCCGGGCAGCGTTGAGATCTCCGAGCTGGCGAGCAGGGTGGCGGCGTCCGCCTTGTTCTCCCAGGCGATCAGCATCAGGCCAGCACCGTGAGTTCAACGTCCGTGCCGCGCACCCGGTGGCCGAGCACCCGCGCGCTGATGCCCGCGGCGAATCCAAATCGCGGATGCTGCACGACCACCACCTGGCCGACATCGCGCGTGAGCGCCTGCAGCTTCGTGCGCACGCGGTACGGCGCGCGGCCCGCGCTCCACAGGTCGAACAGACGCGCGGCCTCGGTATCGGCGTCCGCCTCTTGTGCATAGAGCGCCTCGATCAGACCGAGTTCGAGCGCGAGAATGTGGCGCGACTTCACCGATGCGTCCTCGTGCTTCGAGACCCGCCAGGCTTCGGCGGCGAACGTGCGCCGCGCCGCCGTGACACCCGCAGCCAGATCCTCCTGCGGCGTGTAGTTCTTTTGCCAGCCCACCAGCGCGCGCCACGCCACCGGCTCCACCACCGGCGGCAGCGGGTCGCGGTCCACGCCCGTGATCTCCTGCGCAGTGTAGGTCGCCGCCGGCGTGCCGCTCGCGGCGGCCACCACGCCCACATTGAACGCGCCCTGCCGGTTGAAGCCACCGAAAGCGCCCACGCCGAACAGCAGCTCGTCGATCGCCGCGGCGCAGGTGCGGTCCTCCGCGCCGATCCAGATCCCGACCTCGGCCGGGGCGTCCGCATTCAGCGTCGAGAACGACACCGGCTCGATTTCGGTGCTGTACAGGCTCGCCTTGTTGACCAGGATGCGCAGCACGATGTCGGCCGTGCGCGACACATACCCCGAGCCGCTCGCGTCGCCCTGCACATCGCACGTCACCGTTCCGGCTGGCGTCGCGCCCAGCGTGATCGTGCCCGCCGCCGTGTCCACCGAGTACTCCCCGGCGGCTGGCGCCCCGACCACTTTACTCAGCGCAATCCCCCGGTCCCACGCATTGGGCACGTCGTAGATCGCGCCGTCGTTCACCTGATAAATCAGGTTCACGCTATCGACCAGCTGCGGCGACACATTGAACACGTGCCCGAAGGCGAGCGGCTTCGGCTTGCCCTTCAGATCCGCGCCGCCCTCCAGCCCGCCCGTGCCGGCGTAGGTCGTCGCATTGATCGGCACATCGAGCTTCTTCGATCCGTCCGAGAGCTTGATCGTCACCACGTCCATGCCAATGCCGACTGTCTCCACCACGCCGGTGAACAACACGCCGAACGCGGCGCGCGCGTCGGCCTGCCTGCCGATCAGCACCTGCGCGCGGCGGCCGTCCACGGCGTAGTTTCTCGTGAGCAGGTCCAGCGCACCGGCGCGGTTGATCAACCGCACCTCCGCGTACACCTGGGTGAGCCCGCCGATGCCGTCGCGCCCCATCACGCGCCGGTCGACCGTCACATCCGCGTTCAGGCAGGGCTCGTAAAACGTCCGTGCCGGCGTATCGTCCGCCTGGGAGATGAAGCCGTGCGTGGAAAACCGCTGCGGTACCGTCCCGCCGGTCACGCCGGCCGAGGCATCGCCGAACCCAAGCTCGCCATAGCCCGCATCGCCGTAGCCCGCGCCCGCGGCGTCGCTTGCGGCCAGCGAGAACGCGTCGATCTCCAGCAGCCAGCAGCGCTCCGATTCGGCCTCGGCGAGAAACGCCTCGAACGCCGACGTGTCCAGCGGCGCGTAGGTGTGCTCGCCGTAGGCCACCTCTCCGAACGCGTCGGCGCCGTACATGCTCATGCCGCCATCTGGCGCAGTTGCGCTTCCACGTTATTCAGAGCGGTCACAATCGCGCTGGTCTGTTGCCGGATCGCGCTCACCTGGTCGTTCGACGCCTGGATCACCGTCGCCGGCAGATCGCGCAGGATGTCGGTCTGCACCTCCTTCTGGTGGTCGAGCAGGTCCTGCAGCATCCGGTTGCTCGTCTTGAAGAAGTCCGCGAACTCAGGCCCAGAGGCATACACGTCGCGCCCGATCGTCAGCGCCGACTGCAGCATCTGCGGGAAGCTCTGCACGGCGGTCAAGTCGCCGCCGATCGCGCTGCCGTAGGTCGCGTCGAGCTGTGCCTTCGCCGCGCTGAAGCGCTCGAGCGGCGCGTTGTACTCCGAGGTCGCCAGCGCGTTCTGCGCCGCCTGCAGCGTGCCGATGCCGAGCTTCTCGGCGAGCTGCGGGCCGATCGAGCCGAGCGCGGCCTTCAGTTCGTCCTGCTTGGCGAGCAACGCCGTCTGGAGGTTGATCTGATCCTGCGCCGCCTGCGCGGCCGGCGCGATCGAGGCCACCAGTTTCTGGAACATCGAATTCGCGTCTTCGCCGGCGCCGCCCTGCAGGTAGCCCACGTGCTGCGCGAGGATCGCCTGGTCGAACTGCTTGGGGTCGTTCAGGCGTGCGTTCAGCGTGTCGTAGAGCGGCAGGTTCGCCTCGCCGCCGGGCACGTTGTTTTGCGAGACATAGAACTGACCGGGCGAGCCGAGGATGCCCAGCTCGGAGGGCTTCGGGCCACCGCCGCTGTCGAACAGGCCCAGAACCGAGCCGACCGCCAGCGCGCCGCCGATCCACGGCAGCGCTGCGCCGAGGCCGCCCATCAGGCCGGCGCCGCCGGCCAGGCCATTGGCTCCGGCGATCCCGCCCAACTCGCCCAGCGCCGCCTGCGTACCAAACACGCCGCCGAGCCCCTCGATGCTCGGCATGAACGCGGCGGACAGGGCACTGCCGATCGACGGGCCGCCCAGCAAACCGCTGATGCTGTTTGCGTTGCTGGCTGCTCCGAGCAGACCACCGATTCCGCCGCCACCCCCCAGCGCGCTCCCCGCGAGGCTGATCCCCGCCGACTGTGCGATCGACGCGCCGATCTGGATGATGAACGGCCGCACGGTCATCTGGTAGAGCAGGTCAATCACCGAAGCCTTGAGCGCCTTGCCGATCGATTCGAAGGCGCCCTTTCCGTCACTCAACAGGTGCGTAAACACCGTTTTACCCGTCTGTTCGATCGTGTTGAACATGCGGACGTACTCGGCCG
>JAKANT010000148.1 GCA_021823635.1 Pseudomonadota bacterium | reverse complement strand
GGTGGCCACCACGCAGATCTTTCAGCTCGACAAGAGCTACGGCGCCGACGGCATGGTCGTGCGCAATCACATCAACAAGATCTCCGACCTGAAGGGCAAGACCGTGGCCGCAAGCGCGCCTGGCACGGCGCCGTACTTCACGCTCGCCTGGTTCCTGAAGAAAAACGGGCTGAGCGTCAAAGATGTCAAGATCGTCAATCTCGAGCCGCAGGCCGCCGCCAACGCCTTCGTCGCCGGCGCAGGCGAACTGGACGCGGCGATGACCTACGAGCCGTACCTGTCGACCGTGCGCGCGAAACCCGAAGCCGGCAAGATCATCGCCACCACGCTCGACTATCCGATGGTGATGGACACGTTCGGCTGCACGCCGAAGTTCTTGGCAGAGAATCCGAAAGCGGCTAAGGCGCTCGCCGACTCGTATTTCGAGGCGCTGGAGATGATCAAGGCGGAGCCGAGGAAGAGCTTCGCGATCATGGGCGCCGACGTGAAACAGACGGCCGAGCAGTTCGAAGCGTCGCAGAAATACCTGCGCTGGCAGGACCGCGAGGCGAACAGGAAGTTCTTCGCCGGCGAATTTCAGGCCTTCTCGAAAGAGGCTGCCGAGCTGCTGCTCGAGGTCGGCATCATCAAGCAGATCCCGGACCTCTCCAAGCTCGCCGACACGCGCTTCATCCAGTAAGTAGCGCGCGGCCGGCGGCCGATCTCAGCGCACCGCCGCCGCGCTCGCTGCCAGCAGCGCGGCTTCGCTCGCCGTGTGCGTGAAGTCGCGCACCGCGCGCACGTACGCTTCGCCGCCGAGCGAGATCGCGCCGTAGTGGCGCGCGCCCTCGATCTTGACCACGCGTTTCAGTTCCGGCGGCACCGCCTGCGCCTTCTCGAAAAGGCGGTCGCTCATCGCGTGCGGCACGATGCGGTCTTCGGTACCGTGGATGAACAACAGCGGCTCGTTCACGCGGCCGATGCGCGCCGCCGAGTCAAACCGCTGCGTGACGAGCCACGTGATGCCGGGCAGCCAACCCCACTTCGAATGGCGCACGATGTCGCCGATGCTGGTAAACGAGGCTTCGACCACCACGCCGGCGAGGCCGTCGCGCTCGGCAGCCAGCGCGATCGCCAGCGCACCGCCGAGGCTGTAGCCGTACAAAAAGCGCTTGCTCGGGTCCGGCTCGCGGCGGATCAGCTCGTCGAACGCGGCGCGCGCGTCTTCGAGCGCGCTGTCTTCGCTCGGCAGCCGCGCGCTGGAGCGGCCGAAGCCGCGATAGTCGATCGCCAGCACGTGAAAGCCGATCACGCGCCAGCGCTCGATGCGCGACGCGCTGCCGACCAGGTTGCGGCGAGCCCCATGCAGGAACAGCACGGTCGGCGCATCGGCGCGGTTGGCGCGTGCGTACCAGCCGTTGACGGTATCGCCGTTGGCAAGCCGCAGATCGAACGATTCGACGCCGGCCGGCGGACCGTCGGCGACGAAGCGTTTCGCCGCCTCGGTCTGGAAGATCGCCCTCCGTTGCCACGCATCGAGCGTGGCGCAGCCGGTGGCCACGACACCGATCGCGGCCGCAACGACGAGCAGGCGCAGGGCAGGACCAAGCATGATCGATCTTCGATCGGCGAGCAGCAGCGCGGTTCCCGCCGGCGCGGTCGATCGCACTCAGGCCGAACGCCGCAGCCGGCGCGCCACCCACGGCAGCGCAAGCAGCGCGGCGGTGATCGCCAGGATCGTCGCCGCCAGCGGCGACGTGAAAAACACGCTCGGGTCGCCTTGGCTGATGGCCAGCGCCCTTCGGAACTGCGATTCCGCGAGCGGACCCAGGATCAACCCGATCACGGCCGGCGCGACCGGGAAATCCCAGCGCCGCATCGCGAAGCCGAGCAGCCCGAACACGTAAAGCGTGATGAGATCGACCGCCGACTGGTGCAGGCTGTAAGCGCCCATCGTCGCGAACACGAGGATGCCGCCGTACAGCAGCGGTTTCGGAATCGCGAGCACCTTCACCCAGATGCCGATCAGCGGCAGGTTGAGCACCAGCAGCAGCACGTTGCCGATATAAAGGCTCGCGATCAGCGCCCACACCAGCGAGGCTTGCGACTGGAACAGCAGCGGCCCGGGCTGGATGCCGTAGTTCTGGAACGCCGCCAGCAGGATGGCCGCGGTGGCGGAGGTGGGGATGCCGAGCGTCAGCAGCGGCACCAGCACGCCGGAGGCCGCAGCGTTGTTGGCCGCTTCGGGGCCGGCCACGCCTTCGATCGCGCCGCGGCCGAATTCCTCCGGGTGTTTGCTGAGCTTCTTCTCCGCCGCGTAGGAAAGAAAGGTCGGGATCTCGGTGCCGCCCGCCGGGATCGTGCCGAACGGAAAGCCGATCGCGGTGGCGCGCAGCCAGGCCGGCCACGAGCGCTTCCAGTCGGCGCGCGACATCCACAGCGACCCCGACATCTTCTCCATCTTCTCCTCGAGCCGGCTCTGGTAGGCGACCACGTACAGCGCCTCGCCGACCGCGAATAAGCCGACCGCCAGCACCACCACGTCGATACCATCGAGTAACTCCGGCACGCCAAAGGCGAAGCGCTGCTGTCCGGTCTGCTCGTCGATGCCGACCAGCCCGAGCAGCAGCCCGACGAACAGCATCGCCAGCCCGCGCACGGTGGAGGCGCCGAGCACCGCCGCCACCGTCACGAACGCGAACACCATCAGCGCGAAATACTCGGCCGGTCCGAAGCGCAGGGCGATTTCCACCACCGCCGGCGCGAGCAGCGTCAGCAGTACGGTCGCGATCGTGCCGGCAACGAAAGAGCCGATGGCGGCGGTGGCCAGAGCGGGACCCGCGCGTCCGGCCTTCGCCATCTTGTTGCCTTCGAGCGCGGTGGCGATGGAGGCCGACTCGCCCGGCGTGTTGACGAGGATCGTGGTGGTCGAACCGCCGTACATCGCGCCGTAGTAGATGCCGGCGAACATGATCAGCGCGCCGGTTGGGTCGAGTTTGACCGTCAGCGGCAGCAGCATCGCCACGGTGAGCGCCGGCCCCACGCCCGGCAGCACGCCGACGAAGGTGCCCAGCGTGACGCCGACGAAACCCCAAAACAGGTTGATCGGTGTCAGCGCGACACCGAACCCCTGCCATAACGCCTGCCAGGTCTCGAGCATGTCAGAGGCCGGCGCCGCCCAGCAGCGGATAGAGCCAGCCGGCCGGCAGGTTGACGTTCAGGAAGCGCACGAAGAACAGGAAGATCGCGAGCGCGATAGCAGCACCGATCGCCGCGTCGCGCAGCAAACGCTTGCTGCCGAAGCCGCGCGCCACCAGCGCGAACAGAACGGTGGCGGCAATCACGAAACCGGCGCGGTTGATCAGCGCCATGTGCGCGAACAGCGCCGCGCTCACCCACAGGAAGCCCGGTGCGTAAAAGGGGTGTTCGCCGCGCTCGGCCGGATCGTGCGAGGCGGCGCGGCGCCAGCCGCCGGTGGCGGCTTCCACCAGCAGCCACAACCCACAGACGATCAGCCCGGCGCTGACCACCGCCGGCATGAAGTTGGGGCCGATGCCGGAGTAGCCGCCCGCGCCCGGCAGCCGCGCGGTGGTGACGGCCGCGCCAATACCCAGCGCGAGCACGCCGGCCGAAAGCAACCACTCGGCGAGCGGCGCGCGCATCGCGGCCCGCGCTATTTCTTCAGCCCCAGCGACTCGATGATCGCCGCGATGCGCTTGGTGTCTTCCTCGAGGAAGGCCTTGAACTCGTCGCCGCCGAGGAACCAGGGCGTCCAGCCGGTTTTCTGCAGGGTTTCTTTCCACGCCGGCGTCTCGGTCGCCGCCTTCACCGCCTTGACCAGCGCGTCGCGCTGCGCGGCGCTGATGCCGGGCGCGCCGAACACGCCGCGCCAGTTGCCGAGCACGACGTCCACGCCCTGCTCCTTGAGCGTCGGGATGCCTTCCTCGCGCGACGGCCCCGACACCGCGAGCGCACGCATGCGCCCGCCCTTGATGTGTTCGCTGAACTCGCCCAAGCCGGAGACGCCCGCCGTCACGTGGCCGCCGGCGATCGCCGCCACCGCCTCGCCGCCGCCCTTGAACGGCACGTAGTTGACCTTGGCCGGATCCACGCCGATTGCTTTCGCGATCAAGCCCACCAGGATGTGGTCGGTGCCGCCGGCGGAGCCGCCGCCCCAGGACACCGACCCGGGGTTGGCCTTGAACGCCGCCAGCAGGTCGGCGAGCTTCTGGTGCGGCGATTTCGACGGCACCACGATCACTTCGTATTCGCTGGTCAGCCGTGCGATCGGCGTCACCATCGAAAGGTCCACCGGCGACTTGTTCAGGATGATGCCGCCCACCATCACCATGCCGCCGATCATCACCGCGTTCGGATCGCCCTTGGCGGCGTTGACGAACTGCGCCAGCCCCAACGTGCCGGCCGCGCCCCCCTTGTTCTCGAACTGCACCGATTGCACCAGCTTCGCGCTCTGCAGCGCCGCGGCGAGCGCCCGCCCCGTCTGATCCCAACCGCCGCCCGGATTGGCCGGGATCATCATCTTCAGCGCGCCCAGCTGCTGTGCTTGCACCGGCGTCAACCCCGCGGCCTGCGCACCCACCAAAGCCGCGGCAGCCAGCGAAAACTCGCGTCGATTCATTTTCGTCTCCTCGTGCGGTCGTGACGGCGCGCAAGCATACCCGCTTCACGTTCGATCCAGCTGCCGCGCCATCAGTCGGCGCGCAGCGAGTCGACGATGTTCATGCGCGCCGCCTTGAGCGCCGGCAGCACGCCGCCGACCAAGCCCATCGCCAGCGCGAAGGCCAGGCTCTGGACGACGACCTGCGGCGTCAGCGCGAAGGAAAACGCGAGCTCGGAGAAGGTCTGGAAGTTGGTGGTCGAGATCGTGATCGCCTGCAGCGCGGAGGCCGCCAGCAGCCCGACCGCGGCGCCCGAGACCGCCAGCAGCAGCGCCTCGGCGAGGAACGCCGCCAGGATCGCGCGCCGGCGGAATCCGAGCGCGCGCAACGTGCCGATTTCGGCGCTGCGGTTGGCCACCGCCGCGTACATCGTGATCGCGGCGCCGATCATCGCACCGAGCGAGAAGATCACGCTCAGCGTCACGCCCAGGTAGTTGATGAAGTTCGAAAGCGAGCGGCTCTGGTCTTCGTAGAACTTGCGCTCGCGCTTGACCTCCACCGTCAGGCGCGGGTCGGCGGCGAGCTGTACGGCCAGCGCATCGAAGTCTTCGCGCGCGGCGAGCTGCGCGAGGACCGACGAATACGTCGTGCGCCGGAATGCCTGCAGCAGTTGCTCGACGTCGCCCCAGATCTCGGAATCGAAGGCGGTGCGGCCGGCGTCGAACACGCCTACCACCGTCCACTGCCGCTGCGCGAACGCGAGCGACGCGCCGATTTCCACGCCGGCGAACTGCCGCGCCACCGCGGCGCCGACCACGATTTCGTTCGATCCCGGCCGGAACATCCGCCCGGCGACGATTCGCACGTGCGGACGCAGCGCCAAGCCCTGCGGCGGCACGCCGCGGATCGGCACGTTGGTGCGCTTGCCAGAATCGGCCTTCGGCAGCGAGTTCAATACCAACACTTCCTTCGC
>JAKANT010000147.1 GCA_021823635.1 Pseudomonadota bacterium | reverse complement strand
GGTGTACTCGGGCCTCGGCGCTTACTTCGCGATCCATGCGTTGAACTGGATCGATGCCGGCCATCTGGTGTTCCCGGTGTCGCTGCTGCCGCTGGTGGGCGGCGTGTTCGGCATGATCTTCGGCGTGATCTTCGGCTATCCGACGACGCAGAAGGCCGGTACGCCGTTCGCGATGATCACGCTCGGCATCGGCGAAATGGTGTTTGCCTGCTCGCTGATGTTTCCGGGCTTCTTCGGCGGCGAAGGCGGCATCAGCGGCAACCGCACCGCGGGCGGCGATTTCCTCGGTATCCCGGGGCTCAACTTCGGCCGCGACATCCACGTGTATTACTTGATCGCGTTCTGGTGCTTCGTCTCGATGGTGGCAATGTACGCGTGGACGCAGACACCGCTCGGGCGCATCGCCAACGCCGTGCGCGACAATCCGGAGCGGGTCGAGTTCATCGGCTACAACACGCAGCGCGTGCGCTGGCTGGTGCTGATCCTGTCTTCGTTCTTCGCCGGCATCTCGGGCGGTTTGTCGGCGATCAACTTCGAGATCGTCACGGCCGAAAACGTCAGCGCGATTCGCTCCGGCGGCGTGCTGCTGGCGGCGTTCATCGGCGGCATGCTGTTCTTCTTCGGCCCGATCATCGGCGCCGTCGTCTTCGTCCTATTCGCGATCGCGCTGGGCGAGTGGACCAAGGCCTGGCAGTTTTATCTCGGCGTGTTCTTTGTGCTGCTGGTGATGTATGCACCCGGGGGGCTGTCGAGCATCATCCTGATGAACCTACGCGTGATGAAGTTCGGCAAGTTCAAACGGCTGCGCGATCCGTACGTCGGCCTGATTCTGTCGGGCCTGACGCTGCTGGCCGGCGTGGTGTTGCTGATCGAGATGACCTACCACCTGACGCTGGAGTCGGCGCTCGGACCTACGGTCAAGGTGTTCGGCTTTCCGTTCAACACGGCGACGAGCGAAGCCTGGGTCTTCATGGCCGCGCTGCTGGCCGGCGGGGCGGCGGCGTTCGAGTACATGCGGCGGCAATTCAAGCGCGAGTGGGACAAGATTCAGGAGGAAATCGAGGACTACCTGCGCGCCAACCCGGAGAGCGTGTGATGACGGCGGCGCTCGAATTGATCGACGTGCGCAAGCGCTTCGGGAAAACGGAGATCATCCGCGGCGTCACGCTGTCCGTCGCGCAGGGCGAACGGCACGCGGTGATCGGTCCGAACGGCGCCGGCAAGTCCACGCTTTTCAACCTGATCAGCGGCCGCTTTCCGGTCTCCAGCGGAACGATCCGGCTCAACGGCACCGACATCACGAACCGCAAGCCATACGAGATCAACCGTCTCGGGCTTTCGCGATCGTTCCAGATCACCAACATCTTCCACCGGCTGTCGGTATTCGAGAACCTGCGGTGCGCGGTGCTGTGGTCGCTCGGTTACAAGTACTCGTTCTGGCGCAGCCTGAATCGGCTGGTCGATGCGCGCGAGCGCGCCGAGGAGGTGCTGGAACGCATCGGGCTTAAGCGCCGCCGCAACGTGGCCGCCGGTCTGCTGACTTATGCGGAGCAGCGCGCGCTGGAGATCGGCATCACGATCGCCGGCGGTGCGAGCGTGATCCTGCTCGACGAGCCGACCTCCGGCATGAGCCGCAGCGAGACCGCGCACGCGGTCGAGTTGATCCGCGAAGTGACACAGGGCCGGACGCTGCTGATGGTCGAACACGACATGAGCGTCGTGTTCGGGCTGGCCGACACCATCTCGGTGGTCGTCTACGGCGAGGTGATCGCCTCGGGGCCGCCGGCGCAGATCCGCGCCGACCGGCGCGTCAAGGAGGCCTACCTCGGCCAGCATGCGGAGGCGTGAGACGACGATGCTGACCGTCCGCAACTTGCAGGCCTATTACGGCAAGAGCCACGTGTTGCACGGCGTCGATCTGGACGTGCGGCAGGGCGAGATCGTCAGTCTGCTGGGCCGTAACGGCGTGGGACGCTCGACGACGGCGAAGGCGATCATTGGCCTCGTGCAGTGCACCGGGCGCGTCGAGTTCAAGGGGCACGACCTGACCCGGCTGCCGACCTACCGAATCGCGCACCTGGGTATCGGCTACGTGCCGGAAAACCGCGACATCTTCCCCGGGCTGACGGTCGAGGAAAACCTCACGCTCGGCCTGAAGGGACGGTCGCCGCGCGGCTGGACCTACGACGACATGTACCGGCTGTTTCCGCGGCTGAATGAGCGGCGCCATACGCAGGCCGGCGTGCTGTCGGGCGGCGAACAGCAGATGCTGACGCTGGCGCGTACGATGATGGGCAACCCGGAGTTGGTGATCATCGACGAGCCGACCGAGGGCCTGGCGCCGATGATCGTCGAACAGGTGGCCGGCTTCCTGCGCGAGCTGAAGGAACGCGGCACGTCGATCCTGCTGATCGAGCAGAAGCTGACGATCGCGCTGGAGATCTCGCAGCGCGTCTACGTGATGGGCCACGGGCACATGGTGTTCGAAGGCACGCCGGACGATTTGCGCAACAACAAGACGATCCGCCAGGAATGGCTCGAGGTTTAGGGAGAGAGGCAATGACCACGCATTACGAGGTTCGCGGCGACATCGCTGTGATCCAACTCGACAATCCGCCGGTCAACGGCCTGAACCACGCTTCGCGCAAGGGCGTGGTCGATGGGCTCAAGCGTGCCAACGCCAGCGCCAAGGTGCGCGCGATCGTCATCACCGGCACCGACAAGGTGTTCTCGGGCGGCGCCGACATCCGCGAGTTCAACACGCCGGCGATGTTGGCCGAGCCGAGCCTGCTGCAGGTCATCGACGCGGTGGAAGCCAGCGCCAAACCGGTGATCGCCGCCATCAATGGCGTATGCATGGGCGGCGGCCTCGAACTGGCGCTCGGCTGCCAGTATCGAATCGCGACCGAAAACGCCAGCCTCGGCCTGCCCGAAGTCAAGCTCGGCCTGCTGCCGGGGGCCGGCGGCACGCAGCGGCTGCCGCGCGCGATCGGCGTCGAGAAGGCGCTGCAGATGATCACGACCGGCGACCCGATCGGTGCCGAAGAGGCCTTGAAGTACGGTCTGGTCGAGCGCATCGTGCCGAATACGACGTTTCAGGGCGTGATCGACTTCGCGCACGAAGTGGCCGAGCGCAGCCGCCATCCGCGTCTGCGCGACAAGACCGTCGATCTGCCGCCGGGCGTCGACGCCGCCGCTTTCTTCGCTGACGCGCGCAAGCGGGTGGCGGCGCAGGCCAAAGGGCTGACCGCGCCGCTGAAGTGCGTGGACGCGGTCGAAGCAGCGGTGCTGAGGCCCTTCGCCGAGGGCATGCAGCTGGAGCGCAGCCTGTTCATCGAGTTGCTGAACGGTACCGAATCGAAAGCGCTGCGGCATGCGTTCTTCGCCGAGCGCGCCGCCGCCAAGATTCCGGACGTTCCGGAAGACACGCCGACGCGCACGATCAAGACTGCGGCGGTGGTCGGTTTCGGCACCATGGGCGGCGGCATCGCGATGTGCTTCGCCAATGCCGGCATCCCGGTGCGCGTGCTGGAGATGAAGCAGGAAGCGCTCGACCGCGGTCTGGCCACCTGCCGCCGCAACTGGGAGGCGAGCGCGAAGAAGGGCAAGCTGACGCTGGCGCAGGTGGAGCAGCGCATCGCGCTTCTGAAACCGACGCTGCGCTACGAGGACCTGGCGGACGCCGACATCGTGATCGAAGCGGTGTACGAAGACATGCAGGTCAAGCAGGAAGTCTTCCGCACGCTCGACCGCGTGATGAAGCAAGGCGCGATCCTCGCGACCAACACCTCGACGCTGGACGTCGATGCGATCGCGGCCGTGACCAGGCGGCCGCAGGACGTGATCGGCACGCATTTCTTCTCGCCGGCCAACGTAATGCGGCTGCTCGAGGTCGTGCGCGGCGCCAAGACCGGCAAGGACGTTCTGGCCACCGTGATGCAACTGGCCAAGCGCATCAAAAAGGTAGCGGTGGTCTCCGGGGTGTGCGACGGCTTCATCGGCAACCGCATGGTCGAACAGTACGGGCGGCAGTCGCTGCTGCTGCTGGAGGAAGGCGCCAGCCCGCAGCAGATCGACGGCGCGCTGCAGGCGTTCGGCATGGCGATGGGTCCCTTCGCTATGGGCGACCTGGCGGGGCTCGACATCGGCTACGCGATTCGCAAGCGGCGGCGCGTCGAGCGCCCGAACATGTATTACCCGGCGATCGCCGACCGCGTGGTCGAGGCCGGTCGCTTGGGGCAGAAGACCGGCAAGGGGTGGTATCGCTACGAGCCCGGCAGCCGCACGCCGCTGGTCGATCCCGAGGTCGAGGCGATGATCGACGCCTATCGCCGCGAGCTCGGCATCATGCCGCGTGCCATTTCCGATGCGGAGATCGTCGAGCGCTGCATCTACGCGCTGGTGAACGAAGGCGCGCGTATCCTGGAAGAGGGCATCGCGCTGCGTGCCAGCGATATCGACATCGTGTATCTGACCGGCTACGGTTTCCCGCTCGCGAAAGGTGGCCCGATGTTCTACGCCGAATCGATCATCGGTCTGCCGAAGGTGATCGAGCGCATGCGCGAGTTCGCTTCCAACCCGCGTGCGGCGCCCGATTTTTGGCAGCCCGCAAAACTGCTGGTCGATTGCGCGGCGAGCGGCAAGCGCCTGGATCAGCGCTGACCCGGTGAGGCAATGGCGGCCGAGCTGATCGAGCGGCGCCTGCTGTCGTTTCTGCTATACGACTGGCTGCAGGTCGAGCGGCTGACCGCGTGCGAGCGCTTCGCCGAGCACTCGCGCCAGACTTTCGACGCCGCGCTGGATGCCGCCGAACAGTTGGCGGTCAAGGAATTCGCGCCGCTCAACCGGCTGCTCGACGAACAGGAGCCGACCTTCGACGGCGAGCGCGTGCATTTGCCGGCTGCGGTGCGGCGCGCGCTCGATGCCTTCATTGCGTCCGGCTTCATGGCCGCTTCGCAGGACGCCGAGCTGGGCGGCATGCAGCTGCCGGTGGTGATCGAAAAGGCCTGCCTCGCGTACTTCAAGGCGGCCAACATCGCGCTGTCGGCGTATCCGTTCCTGACGATCGGCAACGCCAACCTGTTGCTGGCGCACGGCTCGCGCGCGCAGATCGACGCTTTCGCCAAGCCCGAGCTGGCGGGGCGATTCTTCGGCACGATGTGCCTGTCCGAACCGCAGGCCGGCTCCTCGCTCGCCGACATCCGCACGCGCGCCGTGCCAGACGGCGATTCGCCGTTCGGGCCGCGCTACCGCCTGTTCGGCAACAAGATGTGGATTTCCGCCGGCGAGCACGAGCTCGCCGACAACATCGTGCATCTGGTGCTGGCGAAGATCCCGCAACCGGACGGAACGCTGCCGCCGGGCGTGAAGGGCATCTCGATCTTCATCGTGCCGCGCCGGCTGGTCGGCGCCGACGGCGCGCTCGGCGAACGCAACGACGTGTCGCTCGCGGGGCTCAATCACAAGATGGGCTATCGCGGCACGGTGAACACGTTGCTCAATTTCGGCGAGGGACGATTCAAACCCGAAGGCGCGGCGGGCGCCATCGGCTATCGCGTCGGCGAGCCGGGGCTCCGGC
>JAKANT010000146.1 GCA_021823635.1 Pseudomonadota bacterium | reverse complement strand
AGCAGCGGCGGCGTGTCGGCCGGCGCCGCCACCACCACCGCGCGCGCCAGCCCCTGCGGGCCGAGGATGTCCTCGATGAATTCCTTGACCTCGCGCCCGCGCTCGCCGATCAGTCCCACCACCGTCACGTCGGCGGCGGTGAAGCGCGCCATCATGCCCAGCAGCACGCTCTTGCCGACGCCGGCGCCGGCGAACAGCCCCATGCGCTGGCCGCGCCCGACCGTAGCAAGGGCATTGATCGCGCGCACGCCGACGTCGAGCGGCTCCGAAACCTTCTCGCGCTCCATCGCGTTGATCGGCCGGCGCGCCAGCGGGCGCAGCGGCACGCCGGACAACGGACCGAGCTTGTCCAGCGGGCGGCCGTTCGGGTCCAGCACGCGGCCGAGCAGGGCGTCGCCCAGCGGCAGGTGACGGGTGCGGTCCTCGGCCCGCCGCCACGGATGATTGGCGCGGCCCAGGCGCGGCCGCTCGGCGGCCGCTTCGTACGGCACCACCACTGCGCCTGGCTTGAGCCCCACCGGCTCGGACATCGGCATCAGGAACAGGCGTTCGCCGGAGAAGCCCACGACTTCCGCGTCCACGCGCAGCGTCTGGTCCTGCGCCACGATCACCTGCGCGCCGAGCGGCAGCTTCAAGCCCACGGCCTCCATCACCAGCCCGGCCACGCGCGTCAGCCGCCCGCGCACCTCCAGCGGCTGCGCGGCCGCCGCGATCGCGGCCGACTGGGACAGAAAACGGCATAGCATCGGAGCAGGGCGCCGGCGGATCAGGAATCGGCGGGCGGCGCAGCGGGTTCGACGGTCAGCGGTCCGGCCGTCGAGGGTTCCATGCCGAGCGCGGCCAGCACCCGCCGCCAGCGCGTCTCCACCGTGGCGTCGATCTCGCCGAGCGACGTCTCCACACGGCAGCCGCCGCGCGAGACCGTCGCATCGGCGATGAAGCGACAGCCCTTGAAGAGGCCGTCGGCCTCCAGGTCCTCGCGCAGCGCGGCGAAATCCTCCGGATTGACGTGCACGCGCGGGTGCGTCTGGCTGTCGATCACCATCGCCACCGCCTCGCGCGCCGCCGGCAGCAGCGCGTCGCGCCGTGTGGCGAGCTCGCGCCGGATCACTTGGCGCGCGATCACCAGTGCGCAATCGAGCAGGGCATCGGCGCCAGCGCTCTCCAGTTCCGCGAAGCGCGCCCGCAGCTCGCCGAACAGGCGCTCCAGGTGCGCCGCGTGGTCGAGTTTGCGCTTGCGCTCCTCGGCTGCGCCTTCGGCCCGGCCCTGCGCGCGTCCGCGCTCGAACGCCCGCCGCTCGCGCTCGGTCGGCGCCGCGGCGGCCGCGCGCGGGGAGGCATCGCCGGCGAGCGGCTGCAGCTCCCAGGTCGCCGCCTCGCCGAGCTGCTCCTTCGGAATGAAACCGCGGAAGGATTTGGGATCGGACGCGCCCATCGGCCGCTCGTCAGATGAATTGATCGTCGCCGCCGCCGCTGGAGATCTGGATCTGGCCTTCGTCGGCCAGGCGGCGCACGATCTTCAGGATCTCGCGCTGCTCGGCCTCGACCTCGGAGACGCGCACCGGACCCTTCGCCTCCAGGTCCTCGCGCAGCATCTCGGCGGCGCGACTCGACATGTTCTTGAAGATCTTTTCGCGCAACTGCTGATCGGCGCCCTTCAGCGCCACGATCAGGCTTTCGCTCTGAACTTCGCGCAGTAGCGTCTGGATCGCGCGATCGTCCAGTTGCAGCAGATTCTCGAACGTGAACATCTGGTCGAGGATCTTCTGCGCCAAGTCGGGGTCGTGTTCGCGGATCGATTCGACCGCGGCCGTCTCCAGTTGCGTGCCGAGGAAGTTCAGGATCTCGGCCGCCGCCTTGGTGCCTCCGAGCGTCGCTTTCTTCAACTTCTCGCCCCCCGCCAGCACCTTGGACAGAACCTCGTTCAACTCCTGCAGCGCCTGCGGCTGGATGCCGTCCAGGGTGGCGATACGCAGCAGCACGTCGTTGCGGAAGCGCTCCTGGAACTGACGCAGCACCTCGGAGGCGTGGTCGCGCTCCAGATGCACGAGGATCGAGGCGACGATCTGCGGATGTTCGTTTCTCAGCAGCTCGGCGATCGAGCCGGGATCCATCCATTTCAGCGCCTCGATGCCCGACACGTCGCGCCCTTGCAGGATGCGGTCGAGCAACATGTTGGCCTTTTCTTCGCCGAGCGCGCGCTTCAGCACCTGCGTGATGTAGGCGTCGGTGTCGCCGACCAGCGAGAAATGCTCCGCGCGCGCCTTGTTGAAGGCGGCCACCACTTCGTCCACCTTCTCGCGCGGCACGGTCTTCAGCCGCGCCATCGTCTCGCCGATCTTCTGCACTTCCTTCGGCGACAGGAACTTGAAGATTTCGGCCGCCTGCTCCTCGCCGACCGTCATCAGCAGGATCGCCGCCCGCTCCAGTCCCGCTTCGTCCAGTGCCATCACGAACTCTTAGCGTCGGCGCCGACCCACGCCTTGACGACGTTGGCGACCGCGGCCGGATCGTTCTTGGCCAGTTGCCGCACTTCCTCCAGCGGCGAGGTAGCCTGCGCCGGCGCGGCTTCGCCGCCGGGCGCGGGCAGTGCCGGCGCAGGCTGTCCTTCCGGTGCGGCGGCCGGGGCGGGCGCGCGCGCGGTCAGATGACGCAGCGCCGGGCGCACGACGCCGAACACGACGATCAGCGCCAGCAGCAGGAACAGCACGGCTTTGCCGGCTTCCTTGGCCAGCGCGATCGCGTCCGGCTGCTTCCACAGCGGCAGCGGCTCGGCCGGGGCCAGGTCCGGCGTGTTGAACTGGGCGTTGACGACGTTGAGCGAATCGCCGCGCTGGGCGTTGAAGCCCATCGCTTCACGCACCAGCGCCGTGATGCTGTCCAGTTCCTCCTTGGACAGCGGCGTGGCCGCCGCCTTGGCGGCGCCGGCGGCGGGTGCCATGCGGTGATTGACGACCACCGCCGCCGTCAGGCGCCGGATCTGGCCGCTCGCCTGCCGCACGTGGCGCACCGTCTTGTCCACCTCGAAATTCGTGACCGCCTCGCGCCGCGTGCTGTTTCCGGCCGCCGCCGCCGGCTGGTTGGCGTTCAGAGGCGTCGCGCTGCCGTTGATCGGTGCGGTAGGCGGCACCGGCGGCTGGTTCGACAGCGCGCCCGGCACCCCCTGCGGCACGCCGGGTCCGGGGGTCGAGCTCTCGTTGGTCGATTGCGAGCGGATCGCCGCGCGCTCCGCGCTCTGGTTCGGCCCGTACGTCTCGGCCACGTTCTCGACCTGCGAGAAATCGACGTCGGCCGTGACCTGCGCGCGCACGTTGTCGCGGCCGACGATCGGCTCCAGGATGTCCTCGATGCGCTTGATCGTGTCCGCCTCGATGCGGGCCACGTAGTCCAGTTGCGCGGCATCCAGCCCGGCCGCGTTGGCGCGCTCGGCTGCCAGCAGGTTGCCGTGCTGGTCGATCACCGACACGTTCTTCGGAGAGAGCTCCGGCACCGACGACGAGACGAGGTGCACGATGCCCGCCACCTGCGCGCGGTCCAGCGCGCGCCCCGGATGCAGTTGCACCAGCACCGAGGCGGTCGGCGGCTGCTTGTCGCGCAGGAAGCCCGACTGTTTCGGCAGCGCCAGATGCACGCGCGCGTTGGCCACCGGCGCCAGCGACTGCACTGAGCGCGCCAGTTCGCCCTCCAGCGCGCGCTGGTAGTTGACCTGTTCCTGGAACTGGGTGACGCCGAACTTCTGCGTCTCCATGATCTCGAAGCCGACCACCGATCCTTTCGGCAGCCCCTGCGAGGCGAGCTTCAGCCGCGCCTCGTGCACGCGCGACTCCGGCACCAGGATCGTGCCGCCGTCGGCGGTGCGGTACGGCACGTTCATCTGCGCCAGCTGCGCGACGATGGCGCCGCCGTCGCGGTCCGACAGATTGGTGAACAGCACGCGGTAGGTGGGGTTCGCGCTCCACAGCCAGGCGGCGGCGACGATGGCCGCGAGCGCGGCCGCACCCAATGCCAGCAGCGCACGCCCGCGCGGCGACAGGCGCGCGAACGCGTTGGCGGGTTGCATCGAACTCGGAACGACGGCGTTGTCCATGTGCGGGTGCGCGGCCGGCTTCGCGCGGCGCAGATACCGGCTTGCTGACAGCCCGGATTATTCGAAGCGGCCGCGCGGGGGCAAACCGAAATAAGCCGGCGGAATCCGCCCGAACCCGGCGCGCTCGATCAACCCGGCGCCAAGCTGTCGAACTGCCCGACGGCGCGGCGGCTTTTCGCGCTTTCGGCGCGACCCTTGCGCTGCTACGGCGCGACGCACACGCGCCCGCGTCCTAGCTGTTTGGCGCGGTAGCAGGCCGCGTCGGCGGCTTCGTGCGCAGCGGCGCAGCCCCGCTCTCCGGCGGCAGGGACGAAACAGGCCACGCCGATGCTGGCGCCCACGCGGTGCGACTGGCCGTCCAAGCGCAGCTCGCACGCGCCGATGGCGTCGACCAGGCGCTGCGCCACGGCGGTGGCCGCTGCGCCATGCAGGTCGCGCAGCACGACGACGAACTCGTCGCCGCCGACGCGCGCGATGCGGTCCGCAGGCCGAATGCAGGCGGCCATCGCTTCGGTCACCTTGCGCAGCATCAGGTCGCCCGCTTCGTGGCCGGCGCTGTCGTTGATGGCCTTGAAGCGGTCGAGGTCGACCACCAGCAGGCTATGGCGCGCCTGCGGCGTACAGTCGGCACGGCACAGACGCGCCAGCTCGCGCTGCAGGCCGCGCCGGTTCAGCACACCGGTCAGCGCATCGGTGACCGCTTCCGACTCGGCGGCGCGCCGCGCGTTTTCCAAGGTCGCGGCGGCGCGCGCGGCGGCCCGCGTCACCACCACACCGATGGCCGCGCCAAGCGCAAAAAGGGCGGCGCTGAGCAGCACGGCGGCGTTGCGCGACGCCGCCTGCTCGCGCTCGACACGCGCCAGCGTCTCGTCGAGCCAGCGCTCCTGCGTGTGCGCGAAAGCCGCTAGGGCCGTTTGCAGCCGGCGTTGGTGCTCGAAGATCGGCTCGCGCGCCAGAATTTCGCGCGCCCGCTCGTCCCGGCCGTCGCGCAGCGCGGCGACCACCTGCCGCTGCACCTGGCTCAGAGCCCGCATGTCGACAAGCAGGCGGTCGATCGCGGCCTGGGCCTCGGGCGCCAGGGGCAGCGCGCGCAGCGCCGCGAGCTTGCCTTCGACGACCGCGCGCTGCGCCTCGAAATCGCGGGCGTCGTCCTCGCGCTGGAACGGGTCGGCATCGGCCAGCATGCGCAGCATCAGCAGGATGCGGGTTTGCACGGCCACGGTCAGTTCGTAGGCGTTCTTGGACGCCGGCAGCGTCGTCTGCACGGCCGAGCGCAAAGCGGCCGTTGCGCCCTGCGTTGCGCGCACCGCGGTCCAGATGGCCAGCGCCTGCAGCGCGAGCAAGCACAGCACGCCGATGGCAACGGCCGCGGCGATGCGATGGCCGAGCAGTTGCCGCAGTCACCGGTGAGGCACAGCGCGCCCCCGTGCTGCGGGTGCTGCCCCGACCGCACCACCGCCACGGCCACCGAGTCACCGTCGACGAAGTCGATCGGCTGATCATCGAG
>JAKANT010000145.1 GCA_021823635.1 Pseudomonadota bacterium | reverse complement strand
CTGGCCCACCGCCATGTCCACCGTCACCTCCGGCCAGCGCGCCGCCTTGGGCACCCAGCCGCCGTCGGTGCAGGTGACCTCGAAGTGCGGCCCGTGCAGGTGGATCGGGTGGTTGGTCATCGTGAGATTCCCGATGCGAATGCGCACGCGGTCGCCCAGGCGCACCGGCAGGTGATCGATGCCGGGGAACACGCGCGAGTTCCAGGCCCACAGGTTGAACTCCAGCATCGTCGCCACGCGCGGCGTAGCCGCACCCGGCTCGATGTCGAAGGCGTTGATCAGGAACGCGAAGTCGCGATCGACGCGCATGAACCGGGGGTCGCGCGGATGCACGATGAAAAGCCCCATCATGCCCATCGCCATCTGAACCATCTCGTCGGCGTGCGGGTGGTACATGAAGGTGCCGCTGCGCGGCGGCGCGAATTCGTACACGAAGGTCTTGCCGGGCGGGATGTGCGGCTGCGTGAGCCCGCCGACGCCGTCCATGCCGTTGGGCAGCAGGATGCCGTGCCAGTGGATCGTCGTGTGCTCGGGCAGCCGGTTGGTCACGTAGATGCGCAGCCGCTCGCCCTCCACGCACTCGATCGTCGGTCCGGGCGACTGCCCGTTGTAGCCCCACAGGTTCGCCTTCATGCCGGGGGCGAGTTCGCGCACCACCGGCTCGGCGACCAGGTGGAATTCCTTCACGTTGCCGTTCATGCGCCACGGCAGCGACCAGCCGTTCAACGTCACTACCGGGCGATAGGGCGGCCCGCTCGCCGGCTCGGGCGGCGGCTGAGTCTTTGCGCTCGTCTGCTGGGCCGGCTCCGGAAGCGCGGCCAATGAAGCGCGCGCCACCGCGGCGGCGCCGATCGCGCCGGCGGCGTTGCGCAGGAAATCGCGGCGTCCGCTCATCGTTGACCCCCGTTCAATGAGGTTTCGCTGCATCGGCCGCGGCGCGCCGGGACGCCTCGGCGAACGGCAACGGGGCCAGCGGACGGCCGATCAGCGCCGCCTGCAGTTGCGCATCGGCGAGCCAGAAGTCGCGCTGCGCGTCGATGGCGGCGATCACGCTCGCGATGCGCTCGCGGGCATCGGAAAGCAGGTCGAACACGCCGACCAGCATGCCGTTGTAGCGCAGCAGGTTTTCTTCCGCGATCGCCTGCCGCAGCGGCACCACTTCGTCGCGATAGTGGCGCGCTAGGTCGTACGCGGTGCGGTAGCGGTGGTAGGCCTCGGCCAGCGCGGACTGCGCCTGCTGCACCACTTGCCGCGCATGCTCGACGGCCGCCCGATAGGCAGCATGCGCCTGCGCTCGCAGCGCGTCGCCGGGATCGAGCAGCGGCAGCGCGAACTCGACCTCGAAACCGCGTTCCGTCGGCGCGCCGCTTTCGCTGTTGCGCGCGATGCCGACCGTCACGTCTGCGACGGCGCTGCGCACCTGCGCCAGCCCGGCCAGTTCGACGGCGTGTTCGAGCGCGCGTTGCGCGGCGATCACGTCGAGCCGCCGTTCCAACGCGTAGGCGCGCGGCTCGGATTCCGGGCGCGGCGCAGACGGAAGATCGGGCAGCCGGTCGGGCAGCGTCAGCCGCCGCGCCTGCGCGCGGTCCAGGCCGAGGTGCCTGACCAGCCGTTCGCGCGCCGAGGCGGCTGCGTGCTGCGCGCGCGCAAGCTGCGCTGCGGCGTCCGCGTAAAAGGCCTGCTCGCGCGCGTGCGCCAGCCGGCTGAGGTTTCCGACCGCGCGCATTCGCCGCGCCAGCTCCGCCGCCGCCTCGGCCGCCTGCAGCACGTCGCGCTGGTAGCGCAGCACCTGCTCGGCCGCCACCGCTTCGATCCATGCCGTGCGGGTCTGCGTCGCCAGATCGACCACGGCGCCGATCGTCTGCACGCGCTGCTGCGCGAGCCGCGTCTGCGCGAGTCGCTGCCGCTGCGGCCAGGTGAACAGATCGAGCAGCTCGAAGGCGAGCAGGCGGCCGATCGCCAGGTCCTCGCCGCGCCGCAGCCGCTCGAAGGTGAAGCGTGGATTCAACGGTCGGCCACTGCCGATCGCAGCCGCCATGGCGGCCGCGGCCTCGTGCATCAGCGCCTGCGCCGCGGGGCTGTGGGCGAGCGCGATGCGCACCGCGTCGTCGGCCGCGATTGGCCGCGCGAGCAGTTCCTCGACCAGCGCCGCGGCGGCGCGCCGCTCGTCCTCGGTCATCGACGGGCGCACTTCGACGCCGGCCAGCTCGCGTGCGGCGTCGCGCACCTCGGTCAGTTCGCGTTCGAGCGTCGCAGTTGCGCAGCCGGTCAAGGCAAACGGCAGCGCAAGCGCCAGCAAGCGGCGGCTCATCGCGGTTCTCCCTTCGGCTCGAGCGGCCGCTCGCCGGGCGCCGAGGGCGCCTCGCGCAGGTGCCCGGCGTGTCCGCCGAGGCGCCGCACTTCGTCGTTGGCGCGTCGCCAGTCGGCGGTCGGTTCGTCCGCGCGCCAGGCGCGATAGTCGGCAAATGCCGAGCGGTACGGCGGAATCTCGATCGCGGATGGCGCCGCCGCAAGCGCCGCCGCAAGCCAAAGCAACCACATGGAAGACCTCTTCCGTGAATGCGCGCGTGCGCGCGAAGCGCCGCACCGGACGGTGCGGCGACCGGCAACGGACGAGGGTCAGGCTGTGGGCGGCGGCAGCAAAACGTCCAGCACCACCGAGGGCGGGGCGCGCTCGGCACGCGACGCGGCACGCGCGACGCGCTCTTCGGCCGCCAGCGTGGCCATCGGCGGCGCCAGCATCAGCATCGCCAGATGCGGGCAGGCGCGATCCTGCGGCGTGTCGGCTTCGGCGCCGACCGCGTCGCAATGCACGTCGCCGCGATCGGTAGCCGCCATCGCCGGCGCGTGCAGCGGGCTGCCGATCACCGACACGGCGGCGGCCGCCATCGACTTTAGCGGCAGCACGATTGCCAGCAGAAGGATCAGCCAGGTGCGCATCGCGCACCAGATTACCATCGCGACGCGGGTGGCACCAGGCGCCTCGCTCAACGTGTGGAGAAGGGGAACCGATGGTCAAGTACGGATTCGGCAAGACGGTGACGATGGACTTCGAGGCGGCGCGCGCGCGCGTGACCGAGGAGCTGGCCAAGGAAGGCTTCGGCGTGCTGACCGAAATCGACGTGCAGGCCACTCTGAAGAAGAAGCTCGGTGTGGACACGCCGCCGTATCGGATTCTGGGCGCGTGCAATCCCAACTTCGCACAGCGCGCGCTCGCGCTCGAACCCGAAATCGGCCTGCTGCTTCCGTGCAATGTGGTCGTGCGGCAGGACGGCGCCGGGGCGGTGCGGGTGGAGTTCATGGACCCGAACGCCGTGCTGGCGCTGGTGGAAAAGCCCGCCGTGGCGCAGATCGCGGGCGAGGTGCGCGAGCGGCTGCAGCGCGTGCTGGCGGCACTGTGACGCGCATCGCGGCGGCGCCATCGCACGCCGGCGCCGCGCGCCGACTGTGAGCGGCGTCACCTAGGCGCGGCGCCGGGCTGGTACTCCCGGGGGTATAGACGTATCTTTCGCGCCATCACGAAACGAGGCGCGGAAGACACGATGAAACGCAAATCCTTGATCGCGGCGGCGGTGGCGGCGGCCATCGCCGCCGGCGCGGCAGTCGCACTGGCGCCGGCGCGTGGCAATGCGCCGTCGGCGCAGCCGACAAAGGCACCGGCCGCTGCGCTTGCCACAGAGGAAGTGGCGCTGCGCGAGGTCACCGAGTACTACGCGGCCGATGCGGTGATCGAAGCGGTGCGCGCCGCCACGGTGAGTGCGCAGATCGCCGGCCAGGTGACGCAGTTCTATGTGGATGCCGGCGATCGCGTCAAACGCGGGCAGTTGCTGGCGCGCATCGATACGCGCGAAACCGATGCGCAGGTGGCCGCCGGCCGCGCCAACGTGGCGTTGGCCGAAGCGCAGCTGGCGCAGGCGAAGATCAACTTCGAGCGCATGCAGAAGCTGCTGCGCGAGAACTTCGTCAGCCAGGCGGCGCTCGACAAGGCGGAAGCCGATCTGAAGTCCGCGCAGGCGGCACTCGACGCGGCGCGCGCCGGCGCTACCCAGGCCGCGACCGCGCGCAGTTTTGCCGAAGTGCGCGCGCCGATCGACGGCGTGGTGACGCGCCGATTGCTGGAGCTGGGCGAGCTGGCCGCGCCGGGCCGCGGCGTGGTCGAGCTGCACGACCCGAAGCAGTTGCGCGCGGTGGGCGCGGTGCCGCAGTTCGTACTGCCGCAGGTGGCGGCACGCAACGTCAAGAGCGCGAGCGTGCGCCTGCCGACGCTCGATAAAACGGTCGAGGCGCGCCTGACCTTGCTGCCGGCGGCCGACCCGCGTCTGCTCTCCACGCAGGTGCGGGCGGAGCTGCCGCCCGATCCGGCCGCGGGCGTCATGCCCGGCACGGTGGCCAAGATCCTGATTCCGCTCGGCACGGCCAAAAAGCTGACGATGCCGGCCGCGGCGGTGGTGCGCCGTGGCGAGCTGGCCGCCACCTACGTCGTCGGCGCCGACGGCGTGCCGCAACTGCGGCAGGTCCGCGTCGGCGAGACCTTGGCGGACGGCCTGGTCGAGGTGCTGGCGGGTGTGTCCGCCGGCGAACGCGTGCAACTGAATCCGCTGCTGGCTTCGCGATGAGCACCGCGACGAACACCAACCTGGGTATTTCGGGCCGCATCGCGCGCGCCTTCCTCACCTCGCAGATCACGCCGCTGCTGGCGCTGGTGGGTCTTTTGATGGGCGCCTTCGCCCTTCTCGTGACACCGAAGGAGGAAGAGCCGCAGATCAACGTGACGATGGCCAACGTCTTCATCCCGTTTCCCGGGGCCTCCAGCGAAGACGTGCACAACCTGGTGACGGTGCCGGCCGAGCAGGTGGTTTCGCAGATCACCGGCATCGAGCACGTGTATTCGGTCACGCGGCCCGGACTGGCGATCCTCACCGTGCAGTTCAAGGTCGGCGAGGACCGCATCGCCGCGCTGGTGCGGCTGCACGACACGCTGATGGCCAATCGCGACTGGGTGCCGGCGCACTTGGGCGTGCTCGACCCGATCGTGAAGCCGCGCGGCATCGACGACGTGCCGATTGTCACGCTGACGCTGCATTCGGCGCGCGCCGACACCACGGCCGCCGATCTGGCGAAGATCGCGCACGCGCTGGAGATCGAGCTCAAACGCGTGCCCGGCACGCGCGAAGTGACGACTTTCGGCGGCCCGGACCAGGTGGTGCGCGTGACGCTGGATCCGGAGCGGATGGCGGCGCACCGCATCACGGTCACCGACATCGAGCGCGCGCTGCGCGCGACCAACGCGTCCGCGCCCGCGGGTCAGTTGATCGCCGGCAACCGCACGGTCGAGGTGCGCACCGGCGAATACCTGGCTTCCGCCGCCGACGTGGCGCAGCTGGTGGTCGCCGTGTTCGAACGCCGCCCGGTGTACCTGGCCGACGTGGCGCGCGTGGCTGCCGGCGCCGATACCCCGACCCGTTTCGTCTGGCACGGCGAGAACGTCAAGACCGCCGACGGCGGAACCCAGTATGTCGAGCGGCCGGCGGTGACGATCGCGGTGTCCAAGAAGGCGGGCGAGAACGCATCGACGGTCGCCGACGCGGTGCTGGCGCGG
>JAKANT010000001.1 GCA_021823635.1 Pseudomonadota bacterium | reverse complement strand
GAGGGGCGCGTTCTCGCAGCAGGTGCTGCAGGCGGCGCGCTTTTACTGGCAGGTGCTCAACGGTGCGGCCGGCGGCGATCGCTCGCGCATCTCGTTCACCGGCCATTCGCTGGGCGGCGGGTTGGCTTCCTTGATGGCGGTGTACTTCGACCGGCCGGCCTCCGTGTTCGACACCGCGCCATTCGAAGCCTCGGCCTTCGACAGAGTGCTCCTTCGTCTATACGCCGTGGCCTTCTCCGGCGCCGGCATCGACGATGCCGCGTGGCGGCAGTATCTGGCGGCGCTCGACGACGGCTCGCTTCCCGCGTTGTTCGCCGCGCGCGAGCGGCAAGTGGCGCACGTGTACGTGACCGGCGAGTTCCTGGCGCCGACGCGCACGGGTGCGACGGCGATTCTGAACCCGGCGTTGGAGACGGTGCTGGACTCGGGCGCGACACTCGCCAACGGCTCGACGCCCCGGCAACTGCACTCCATGCTGCTGGCCTGGTCGATGCTGGCGAATCCCGAATTCGGCGCGCAGATGCGGCGGCTGCCGCGGCTGTACGGTCTGCTGCGCGATGCGCGGCTGTTCGACCGGCCGGCCGCCGTGCGTGATAACGACCTGCACGCGCTGCTGATGCAGCGCGAGGCAAGCACCGGCATGCTGACGCGGTTCACCAACGACGTGCGGCGTATCGCCGACGGCTTTGCCGACAAGGCGCCGACGATTTCCGATGCATTGATCGCAACGGCGATGGCGTTTTACTACGCCAAGCGTTTCGGTGTGGCCGGCGATACCGGCGAAGCGACGGCTGCGGTGCCGGGCGGCTTGCAGCTGGCGCTGACGGAACTGGCGCAGGCGGGCTCAGGCGGAGAACGCGCGCGGGCGATGCTCGAAGACGTGGTGGATTTGCTTAGCGGCAACGAGGGCCAGTACCGCGCGGTGCAGGGCAAGGAGCGGTTGACGATCTCCGACGACGGTGGGGGCCTCCGGTTTACGGATACGCAGGCGCGCAACGACCTCGTGATCGGCCTGACCGGCGACGACGAGATCGACGGCGGCGGCGGCGACGACACGATCGTGACCAGCGGCGGCGCCGACCGCTTGTCCGGTGGTGACGGTTTCGACGTGCTCGACGCCGGCGCGGGTGACGACATTCTGGCCGGCGGCGCCGGCGGCGACCGGCTGCTCGGCGGGCTGGGCCATGACACGTACGAGTTCACCGGTGCCTTCGGGCACGACACGGTAATCGATGCCGACGGTGCGGGCGCGATCCGCATCGACGGCCAAGCGCTGCCGCCAGGGCTGCGCGTCTCCGACAACCTGTGGATGAGCGCGGATCGGCGCTACACGTTCGTCTTCACGGCGTCGGCGGCGGACCCCACCCGCGGCACGCTGGTGATCCAGCAGGCGGGCAGCGACAACCGGATCACCGTGCGCGACTGGCTACGGGGCACGCTGGGCGTGGTGCTGACCGACACGCCGTTGCCGCAGACGCCGCCGGTGGCCACCACGCGCACCATTGTCGGCGACCGGGCGCCGCTGGACACCGATCCGTCGCAGCCGGGCGTGCAGTACGGCTACGACGAGCTGGGCAACCTCCTGACGACGAATACCGTCGAGGTGCGGGCCGACATCTTGTACGACAGCGCGGAACCCGACTTCATCGACGCCGGCGGCGGCGCCGACAGCGTGCGCGCGATCCGCGGCGGCGACGACACGATCGATGCCGGCGCAGGTCACGACTGGGTGGATGCGGGGCCGGGTAACGACGTCGTCAACGGCGGCGCCGATTGGGACGTGCTGTTCGGCAACGACGGCGACGACACGGTCGATGGCGGGGAGGACGAAGACCGCGTCAACGGCATGGCGGGCGATGACCTGCTGCGCGGCGGCAGCGGCTCCGACCTGATCGGCGGCGGCGCCGGGCGCGACGTGATCTACGCCGGTGCCGGTGACGATGTGGTGGTGGCGGGCGGCGACGTGCAGCCGTCTGCGCTCGAGTCGCCGCCGGGGGCGGTGCTGCTGGCGCGCGGGCAGGACTGGGGAGTTCACGTCGTGCGCGACGCGAACGGTCGGAATGTGACCTACTTCTTCAACTGGACCGAGACCGATGGCGATGCCGACGGCGACATCGCCTACGGCGAGGCGGGCAACGATCTGCTGCTCGGTGGCCGCGGCAACGACCTGCTCGACGGCGGCGCGGACGACGACGATCTAATCGGCGAGGAAGGCAGCGACACGCTGGCGGGCGGCACCGGCAACGATCGATTGTGGGGAGACGGCTCGAGGCCTTACGGCAGCGGCGACGATTGGTCGGTCGCTCCGCAGGAGGTGGGCGACGACCTGCTCGACGGCGGCGATGGCGACGATTATCTGGTCGGCGACGGCGGCGCCGACACGCTGCTCGGCGGACGCGGTGCGGATACGGTGGTCGGAGTCCGTGAGGGCGCGGGGGCCACCGCCACCTACAATGGCAGCCATCACGTCGGGCGCGGGGCGGGCGGCGGCGCGCTGGCCGGCGGCGGCGCCGCGGATCTTCTGTACGGCAACGACGGCAACGACATCCTGCTGGGCGACTGGGTCAATGCGGCGATCGATGGAAACGTTGTGCGACTGGATCTCACCCAGGAAGGGGACGATTTGCTCGACGGCGGCGCGGGACGTGACACGCTGATCGGCGGCGGCGGCCACGACGTGCTGCAGGGTGGCGAAGGCGACGACGTTCTGTATGGCGATCTGGGGGGCTACGTGCCCGCGGGCGGCGAGCCGATACCGGAGGGCAACGATGTGCTCGAAGGCGGCGCGGGCAACGACACGATTTTCGGCGAAGGCGGCGACGACACGCTGATCGGCGGCGCCGGCGAGGATTATCTCGAGGGCGGCGCCGGCGACGATGTCTACGTCTACAACGCCGGCGATGGGGCGGACACGATCGTGGATACCGAGGGCGACAACGAAGTCGTCTTCGGCGCCGGAGTCGATCCTTCCGCGCTCCGTGTTTCCGTGTCGGCGTCTGCGGCCGGAGACAACGTCGTGGAACTCGCGTTCGGTGCCGGCCAGAGCGTGAGGCTGGGCGGCGGCCTGTCGAGTGCGACGGCCGTGGCCTTTGCCGACGGCACGCGGCTGACGGGGGCGGAGCTGCTGCAGCGCTCCACAAACGCCATCGACTACCAGGGGCGCGCGACGAACGATCGCATCGTCGGCACCGCGCTTGCCGATCGGCTCGATGGCGGCGGCGGCGACGATGTGATCGTCGGGCAGCAAGGCGACGACGAACTGCTCGGCCAGGCGGGCAACGACACGCTCAACGGCAGCGACGGAGACGACGTGCTCGACGGCGGCATCGGCCGCGACCTGTTGCAAGGGGGCGCGGGCAGCGACACCTATCGACTCGGCCTAGGCTCTGGCTTCGACGAAATCCGCGACGACGGCGGCACGCTGCAGTTCGGCCCCGAGGTCCGGTTGTCCGATCTGCGTGTCGTGCGCCGCGGCGCGGATCTGGAGGTCGTGTGGTCCAACGTCGATCGCGCGACGATCCGCAACTACGAGTTCGCCGCCGATGCCTGGCGGGTGCGGCTGGCCAACGGGCAGGAATTCGCGGTTGGCGACCTGCCTTCGGTTTCGGCGGCGCCGCCGATCGCCAATTTCGCCCAGGCCAAAGAGGAATTCCTGCGCGAGCTGCGGCGCCAGTGGCTGGCGCAGCAGATCGCAATGGGACTGGTGCCGAACGCGGACGGCACGTTGGGCGGCACGCGCACCTATCGCTGGGATGGCGTGACGGTTGTCGACCGCATCACCGCGTCCTTCACCGAAAACCTGGTCGAAAGCGACGCTTCGCGTATCACGGCGCCGGCGACGACCACGACGACGTCGCGCACTGCGACTTTCAGCAACGTCATCACGACCACGACCTACGTCGCCGTGCAGACCACCGTGCCGGTCACGATCAGGTTGCCGGCATCGCCGGGGCCGCGCAGTGCGCCGGATCCGACCGAAGGAGGGCGCCAGCAGGCGATCACGATCGGCTACACCACGTCTGTCTCGTACGTGCCGCGCACGGTGCGCGTCGGCCGCGAGGAGTACGCCGTGAACTCGAACACCGCCGTCGGCGTGCTGACGGCCGGTGCGGCGGGCAATGTCATCGAGGTCCACCGCACCGCCATCGTCGACGCGGGTGCGGGGGATGATGTTATCGATGGCAGGCTTTCATCGACGTGGCCGTTTAGCGGTGCGCTGCTCTTCGGCAACGCGGGCAACGACCGCATCGAGGGTACCCCGGGCGACGACTGGATCGCCGGCGGTGCCGGCGACGACACGTTGCGTGGCGGCAGAGGGGCGGATCGTTACCTGCGTTTCGCGGGCGACGGACGGGACTTGATCGTCGACGAGGACTGGCGCGATTACGGCTTGCTCGGTCCGGTCGAGGGCTGGCCCCATGCAACGGTGGAGCAGATTCGCGCCCTGCTCGACGCCGCGCCGGGGGAGGACGACGTTCTCGTTCTGCCCGGCGGCGTCCGCCCGGCGGATCTACGGCTTTCATGGAGCACACGCACCCTGCGCACGGCCGTTCAGGACACGGCACTGCGTCAGGACGGTATGTGGCGCTGGGAGCGCATCGACCCCATCACCTCCGCGCTTGTCGCCGCCTATGAGGTTGCGGTTCCGGTGCTCACCGTGCGCTGGAGCGATACGGAGGCGGTGGACATCGTGTTTCCGACGCGGCAGATGCCGCGCGCCTGGGGCATCGAATACGTGGAATTCGCCGACGGCACGCGGCTGTCGCGAGACGAGTTGTTCGCGCTGGCGCCGCCGTTCGATCGCGAGACGATCGATGCCGACAACGAACTGGTCGGCGTTACACGCGGCTACGGCGGCGACGGCGATGATCGGCTGGTCGGCACGCCGGGCGACGACTTTCTAGTCGGCGGCAGCGGCGACGACGTGCTCGAAGGCGCAGCCGGCAACGACGTGCTGTACGGCGGCAAGGGGGCGGACTTGCTCGAAGGCGGCGACGGCAACAATGTGCTCGGCGACCTGCACGACCGGTGGGGTTCGAGCCAATCGGGGCCCGACGAGTTCTACGGCGCCGGCAACACCTACCGCGGCGGCCGCGGCAACGATCTCATTCACGGCACATGGGACGCCGACGTCTACGAGTTCCGTCTCGGCGACGGGCGCGACACGGTCGTGCACGTTCCCCGCAGGCTGCCGCCGGAGACCTACCCGGATTGGTTGGAAATCGTCGGTGCCGGGTTTCGGGACTACGCGCTCGGCGACCTGCCGCCGGAGATCCGAGCGCGCGTCGAATCCGGTTACCCCTGGCGCGACATACCGTTGAAGTCGCTGGACACGTTGCGCTTCGCCGCCGGTATCTCCTCTGCCGATGTCACCGTGCAGCGTGACGGAAACGATCTGCTGGTCGAGCATCGCAATGGCACCGACAGCGTGCGGTTCCTGGCCTGGTTCGGACCGTCGTCGTTTGGGTCTTTCGGCTTTGGGGAGATGTATCAGCCGCTCGGCCGCATCGAGTTCGCCGACGGCACCGTCTGGTCGGTGGCGGCCGACGGTTCGGTCAGTGTCGAATCCGCCGGCAACGCGCAGCCCAGCGACGGCGACGACCGCTTGCTCGGTAGCGACGGCGCGGATCGCATCGACGCTTTGGCCGGCAACGATCGCATCGAGGCCGGCGCCGGAGACGACGTGCTTCAGGGCAACGCGGGCGACGACGTGCTCGCCTTGGGTGGCGGAGCCGACGCGGTGATCCTGAACCGCGGCGAGGGCGCCGACACGGTGCTGGCGGCCAACGCCGCCGGCGGCGGCGCGGGCGAGCGCAACGACACGCTGCTGATCGGCGCGGCAAGCATTGGCGAGATCCGGCTGGCGCGCGAAGGTGACGATCTGCTGGTGAAGATCGCCGGCACGTCCGATTCGGTGCGCTTGGCGGGCTGGTATGCGCACCCGGACAACCGCACGTTCGTATCCTTGATCGTGGACGGCAATCCCTTCGCTGCGGCGTCCGCGCCGGGCACGGCGACGGCGCCGGTCTATGACTTCGCGCGCATCGTCCAGGGATTCGATCGCGCCTACGCCGCCAATCCGGCGCTGGGCGACTGGGCGATCGAGCGGCGCTACCTGATGCCGCCGCCCGAACAGCCGCCGACGCCGATCGAGCCATTGAATGCCGCCGCGACGCTCGCCGCCGACGCTGCAACAATCGCCGCGCAGTCGGCGTCCGAACCGGTGTCCACGAGCGAGCGCGTGCGGCTGCTGCGCCCGCCCGCGCGTTGGGTGGCCGAAGTCGTGGGCGCCGGCGACACCGGGGTCAAGGTGCCGCTCGAAGCGAGAGTGCTCGGCGCAGAGGAGCCGGGCCTGCAGACGTCGATCGCGGTTTGCGTGCCCGAGGGGTCGCGGCCGCCCGTCGCGGGTGCACCGCATCGCTCGACCGGCGGTATGGCGGAGGATGCGGCAATGGACGATGCCTTCGCGCGCGTGACGATTCCACGCCGGCCGACCGTGCGGCCGGTGACGGCAGCGATGGTCGAGGCGGCGCTCACCAAGCTGGACCGCGGCTCCGGCTCAGAGTCTTCGCTGCGCGCCGACGCGGGCGAGCTGCGGGTCATCGCGCGGGAGTACGGACAAATGCCGTTCGCGGCGACGGATCTGGCGCCGGCGGCAAGCGATGCACGCATCCGCGAAACCTGGCGGCGCATCGAAGCCTACCTCCGTGCTCAGCGCGACGAAGGCATGGCACCCGTGCTCGGCGGAGAGGACGAGGGCGCTTTGCGCCCGTTGGCGCGCGGCGACTGGAGTGCGGCGGTGCTGGCGGCAGATCGCCCGCACCGTCTGCCGCGCGCCGGGCACTACGCGCTCGCCGCCTAGGAGGTCTCGGGCTCCCTCCTATCTCCCAAAGGGAGGAGGAGCCTCCTATCGACCTCGCTCCGGGGAGAGGTACTGGAGGATGCTCTCGACCGCTTGTCGCCGGCGGTGGAATGGCGTCCGCCTTCGCCGCCGCGCCGCCGCTCAGCGCAACCCAAACGGCCGCGCATCGATCGGCGGTTCCCGGCCGACGATCGCATCGACCGCCACGCGCGCGCTGCCGGCGGCGAGCGTGAAGCCGAGCGCGCCCTGGCCGACGTTCAGGAACACGCCCGGCACTCTCGTCGCGCCGAGCAGCGGCAGCCCGGTCGGGGTGGCGGGGCGGAAGCCGCACCACGGGGCGAGCTCGCCGCGCGGCTCCAGCCCGATCACCTCGCGCGTCGCTGCCGCCAGCGCGGCGATGCGCGCCGGCGGAATCGAGCGATCGTGCCCGGCCATTTCGACGAAGCCCGCCACGCGCACGCGGCGGCGCTTGCCGCGGCCGAGCGGCGCGAACACGACCTTGCGTCGCGTGTCGGTGATCGAACAGGCGGGCAGCCGCTGGCCGTCGGCCGGCACGGTGATCGAGTAACCCTTCAGCGGATAGATCGGCAGATCGAGGCCGACGCTGCGTGCGAGCTTCGGCGCGGCGCTGCCGTTGGCGAGCACCACGGCATCGGCGGCCAGCGCCTCGCGGCCCACGTATACATGCGGCCGCCCCGCGCGCACCTCCAGGCGCGCGACCTCGGCGCCGAAACGCAGCGCGACGCCGCGCGCGCTCAGGCGCTGCGCGAGCCGTTCGCAGAACAACCCGCAGTCGGCCGCCGCTTCGCTCGCGGTCCAGACGCCGCCGACGAAATGCTGCGCGTAACCCGCCAGCGCCGGCTCGCGTTCGATGCATTCGTCGCGCGACAGCAGCCGCTGCGCGCAGCCGAGCGTGGCCTGAAACTCCATCTGCGCTTTCGCCTGCGCCAGGCTCGCGGCGTCCGGATACACGACCAGCTTGCCGTTGACCGCGTAGTCGCAGTCGATGCCGGCGACCAACTGCGGCATCCGCGCGCGCGACAGGAACGACAGCCGCAGCAGCGCCGCGGTGGTGGCGCGCGCGGTGTCGAGGTTGCAGGCGGCGAGGAAGGCGAGCCCCCAGCGCCACTGCCGCGGGTCGAGCTGCAGGCGAAACTTCAACGGCGACGCCGGGTCGGCGAGCAGCGTGGGCAATTTGCCGAGCACGGAGGGCTCGGCGAGCGGCGCGACGTACGAATACGAAAGCTGCGCGCCGTTGCCGCCGCTGGCGCCGCGCGCCACCGCCTCTTCGCGCTCCAGCACGGTGACCGCGATGCCTTCCGCGGCCAGATCGTGCGCGGTGACGAGCCCCGCCACGCCGCCGCCGACGACGATCGCCCGCATGCGCGCGGCTACGACAGCGGCACAACGCCGGCGCGCGCGCGCGGCTCGTAGCAGGCGATGCGCGCGCGCAGATCGTCGCAGGCGGCGGCGTATTCGCGCGCCAAGCGCTCGACCACGTCGGCGGCACCGACCACGCGGTCGACGACGCCGATGCCCTGGCCGCTGCCCCAGATGTCGCGCCACGCCTTCGTGCGTCCGCTGCCGAAGTTCGTCTGCGCTGGATCGCTTTCGGGCAGGTTGTCCGGATCCAATCCGGCGGCGCGGATCGACGCCTTCAGGTAGTTGCCGTGGATGCCGGTGAAAAGGCTCGTGTACACGATGTCGTCGGCGCGGCCGGCGACGATCGCCTCCTTGTACGCCGGCGCGGCGTTCGCTTCGTGGGTCGCGATGAAGGTGGTGCCGATGTAGGCGAGATCGGCTCCCATCGCCTGCGCGGCGAGCACCGCGCGGCCGGTGGCGATCGCGCCGGACAGCAGCAACGGCCCGTCGAACCAGCGGCGAATCTCCTGCACCAGCGCGAACGGGCTTTGCCGTCCGGCGTGGCCGCCGGCGCCGGCCGCGACCGCGATCAGTCCGTCGGCTCCTTTCTCGATCGCCTTGTGCGCGAACGTATCGTTGATCACGTCGTGCAGCACGATGCCGCCGTAGGCGTGCACCGCCTGGTTGACCTCGGGGCGCGCGCCGAGCGAGGTGATCACGATCGGCACTTTGTATTTCACGCACAGCGCCAAGTCGCGTTCGAGCCGGTCGTTGCTCTTGTGCACGATCTGGTTGACCGCGAACGGCGCCGCCGGCCGCTGCGGGTGGGCGCGGTCGTGCGCGGCCAGTTCTTCGACGATGCGCGCCAGCCATTCGTCGAGCAGCTCCGGCGGGCGGGCGTTCAGGGCCGGAAACGAGCCGACGATGCCCGCCTTGCACTGCGCCAGCACGAGATCGGGGTTGGAGATGATGAACAGCGGCGCGCCGACGACGGGCAGGCGCAGGCGGTCGCGCAGGAAAGCGGGCAGGCTCATGGCGGGCGGGTCATTTGCGGGGGCCGCAGTTTGCCTGACTGCCGCCGCGCGCGGACCGCAAATGTCGCTTTTCAGTGCCACCGGTTGCGACTATGTTTGCGGCTTGGCGCCGCCGAACGGCCGCCCCCGGCCGTCTGACAGCGTCGTGCTCCGATCCTCGATGACCGCACCCGGCGACGACTCGACGCTCTCGGCCACCCGCCACGGCGGGCTGCCGGCCGGCTACCGGCTGCGCGAGTTCGCGATCCGGCGCGTGCTCGGCGAAGGCGGCTTCGGCGTCGTATACGAGGCGATCGACACCAAGCTGGAGCGCCGCGTCGCGATCAAGGAATACATGCCGGCGGCGCTCGCCACGCGCGACACGGATTTCTCCGTGCACCCCCGCTCCTCGGCGAGCCAGCAGGAAGCGTTCGTCGCCGGCCTGCGCAGCTTCGTCAACGAAGCGCGGCTGCTGGCGCGCTTCGAGCACCCGGCGCTGGTCAAGGTCTATCAGTTCTGGGAGGAGAAGGGCACCGCCTACATGGTGATGCCGTTTTACTCCGCGCCCACGTTCAAGCAGTGGTTGCGCGACCGCATGCCGCTGCCCGAAGACTGGCTGCTGCGCTTTCTGGGCGCGATGATGGATGCGCTGGAGGCGCTGCACCGGGAGAACTGCCTGCACCGCGACGTGGCGCCGGACAACGTGCTGGTGCTGAACGACTCTGCACCGCTGCTGCTCGACTTCGGCGCCGCGCGGCGCGTGATCGGCGACCTCACGCACGCGCTGACGGTGATCCTGAAGCCGGGGTTCGCGCCGATCGAGCAATACGCCGAGAGCGCGGCGCTCAAACAGGGCCCGTGGACCGACGTGTATGCGCTGGGCGCGGTCGGCTATTTCGCGCTGCTCGGCAAGGCGCCGCCGGCCGCCGTCAGCCGCATGGTCAACGACGAGATGGTGCCGCTGCGCAACGCCGCCGCCGGACGCTACTCGGCGCGACTGCTGGCGGCGCTGGACGCCGCGCTCGCGGTGAAGCCGGCCGAGCGCCCGCAGTCGATCGCGCAGTTGCGCGAACTGCTTTTCGGCAGCGCGCCGGGCGACGACGAGCGCACGCGGCTCGTGCAAGCGGCGCTTTCGCCCGCGCCGGCGGCGCTGCACTCGACATTCGAGCCGCGGGAAGAAGACGAGCGCACGCGCGTCTTGACCGGCGCGCCGATCGCGCGCAGCAGCGCACCGACCGTGCCGCTCGGTTCCGCGTCGACGGAAAGGGGGGCGCGCACCGAGCCGGCCGCGGCGGCCGCCGTGCCGCAGACAAGGCGGGCGCGCCTCGGCGCGCTGGCGTGGGCCGGGTCGTTCGCGGCGTTCGGTGCGGCGATCGTGTTCGCACTGGCGTGGTGGTTCAACCGCGCGCCGGCCCCCCCGGCTGCGCCGTCTCCGCCGGCAGCGACTGCACCGGCGCCGTTGCCCACCGCGCCGGCGCCCGCGCCGGCGCCGGTCGTCGAAGTCGCGGTCGCCCCATCGCCGGCACCGCCGAAAGCCACCGCGCCGCCGGTGAAGCCGGCGGAGCCGCTCGCGAAAGTCGCCCCGGCACCGGAAGCGAAGAAAGGCGACCGCGCGCCGGCCGTCGAGAAAGCGAAAGCGCCGCCGCGGCCGCCCGAGGCGGAGAAAAAGCCGCTGCCGCAATTCGCCGAAGCGGCAAAACCTGCGCCGGAGATGAAGGCTGCGCCGGCGCAGCCCGCGCCTGCACCGGCTACCCCGCCGCCGCTGCGCGCGCCCGAGGGCCCGCCGCCGCTCGAAGTGACCGACGCCGGCATCGTCGCGCTGCAAGTTCCCGGCACGGTGAAAGCCGACGAAAAAGAGCCGCGGTTCGCCGGCTTCACCTGCTGCAACCTGCACTTCTCCGGCGATTGGGTCAGCGACCTGAACTACGCGTCGCAGGAACGCATTCCCGCCGGGACGCCGATCAAGATCGTCGACTACGGCCGCTGGCGCATCATCACCGAGATCGGCGGCAGGCGAATCCGCATCGGACTGGACTACGGTCGCCGGCAGGAAACGCTGGCGCAGTACGCGCGCAAGCTGACCGTCGATCGCGATCTGCGGTTTCGCATCGCCTCCTTCCCGCCGCTGGTGCAGGATGCGATCGCCGCCGGCAAGCTGCTGCCCGGCATGAGCAAGGAGCAGGTGGTGATGGCGGTCGGCTTTCCGCCGCGCCATGAGACGCCGAGTGTGGCCGATGCGCGCTGGAAGCTGTGGTACAGCTCGCGCGTGCCGTACTTCGTCGCGTTCGACGAGCGCGGCCGGGTGAAAGAGATCGAAATCGATCCGGCGCAGCGCGCCAACGTCGTGTACGCGCCCAAGTGACCGCTCAGAAGCTGTGAATCTTTCTACTGCGCGGCCCGCTGGCGTCGTTGCGCGGTGCTCGGGCCTCGCCTATCTGCTTGATATGTCTCGGCCCTGCGCTCCGTGCGCCTAGCCAGCGGGCCGCTCGTGACGAAATCTTCACAGCTTCTCAGCTCCGCGTGTAGCGGTGCTTGACGCCCGCCGGGAAGAACTCCGGATCGGCAAACGGCCGCAACCGTACCCGCGGCGTGCGCCTCTCGGCGGGCACGTAGTGCGCGAACTCGCTGTTCAGCCGCTCCAGTTGCGCGCGGATCGACGCCGCGGCATCGGCGGCCAGCCGCTCGGAGGGGGCCGCTGCCGGGGCGAGCTCCACGAACACCTCCAACTCCGCGTTCAGGTCCGCGTCGCGCGCGATTTGCATCACGAACTTGCCGGTCAGCGCGGACGCGAACTGCGGCTGCTCCAACCCGACGCCGACGTTCTCCGGATACACGTTGGCGCCGTAGAACGACAGCGCGAAGTGGCCGCGGCCGAACACGAACACGAACGGCTGCCGCCGCCCCCGCGCGCGCTCGTCGGGCGTCAACTGCGCCAGCGGATCGAAACCGTGCGCGGCGAGAAAGCCGAGCATGGATTCGTACGGCACCACGCCGCCGCGATCGAGGATGTTGTAGCGCACGAGCGGCGCGCCGCCGTCGGTCGTGAAGATCAACTCGCCGTTCAGGGTCTCGAAGTAGCGGCGCAGCGGATCGTATTGCGCGAGCGTCGGCAGGCGCGCTTCGCCGAACAGCTCGCGCGCGGCCGCGGGCCGTTCGGCGAGAAAGCGCCGGATGCGGATCGAAAGCGGCGTTTCATTGGCGAGCGCGCCGCCGTCCGCGGTGCCGTACAACGCCGCCGCGTCGTGCGCCGGATCCGCGCCGCCGACGCGCTCGCACACCAGCGTGCGCCACGCTTCGCTGAACACCTCGCCGGCGAAGGACAGCCGGGTCGGCACTTTGCGCCAGTCGAAGCCGTCCGCGCGGCCGGCGTCGATCACGTCTTTCAGGAACGGCGGGTAGCCGAACAGCACGACCTGATCGAAGTGCTCGCGCAGGCCGGCGACGACGCGCAGGATCTCGGCGCGGTTGTTGCCCGGCGCGACGACGGTCAGCGGATAGCCTTTCGCCGCCAGATGGCGGCAGCACGCGGTCGTGTACAGGCCGCCGACCCAACTGCCGAGCGCGAAGCCGACGACCGTGAGCGTGCGCCGCGTATCGGCGCGAAAAGCGTCGTGCAGCACCTGCTCGAAGCGCTCGGCGCTGGCGATCTCGTCGGCGACGAAGCGCGGCCAGAACGTCGGCGCGCCGGTGGAGCCGGAGGACACCGCCACCATGTCGCACGCATCGAGCCGGCCGTGGCGGCACAGTTCCGGCAGCGCGTTGCAAAGCGGGTAGTTGTCCTTGGTCGCCACCGGCACGCGCGCGAAGTCTTCGATCGTTCGCACCGCGTCCGCATCGAAACCGCGCGCGGCGAGAAAGCGGCGGTACGCCGGCACGTCGCGCGCGACGTCGTGAAACAGCGCCAGCGCGCGCGCGGCCGGCGGTTCGGTCAAATGGCGCTCGAGCGTGGCGCCGAGGTCGGACGCGTAAAAATCCTGCAGCGCCCGCAGGGCGCGCTGCGGTTGTCGCGAACGCAATCCGGGAGAGTTCATTGCATATGCGAGCATAGCCGGCATGCCAGCGCCGCTCGTCGCCGGGACCCTGTTCGCGCTCGCCGCCGGGCTGATGTGGGGCTTGGTGTTCGTCGGCCCGCTGCTGCTCGCCGAGTATCCGGCGGCGCTGCTCGCGTTCGGCCGCTATCTCGCGTTCGGCGTGATCGCGGTTCCGCTCGCGCTGGCCGACCGCGCGGCGCTGGCGCAACTGACCGGCGCCGACTGGCGCGCGGCGTTCAAGCTCGCGCTGGTGGGCAACATCGTCTACTACCTGTTTCTCGCCAGCGCGATCCAGCGCGCCGGCGGGCCGCTGCCGACGATGATCATCGGCACGCTGCCGGTGGTGATCGCGATCACCGCCAACCTGCGCAGTCGCCGCTGCGGCAGCCGCGAGCCGCCGCTGCCGTGGCGCCGGCTGGCGCCCTCGCTGGCGTCGATCGCGGCCGGCATCGCGCTCGTCAACCACGCGGAGCTCGCCGCGCTGCAGGCGGAGGCGAACGCCGACCTCGGCCGTTACGCGCTCGGCGCGGTGCTGGCGGTCGGCGCGGTCGTGTGCTGGACCTGGTATCCGATCCGCAACGCCGACTGGCTGCGCGCGCACCCGGAGCGCAGCCCGCGCGGCTGGGCGACCGCGCAGGGCTTGGCCACGCTGCCGCTCGCGGTGGCCGGCTACGCGCTCACTTGGCTGTGGTTCGCGGCGAGCGGGAGCGCGTTTCCGATGCCGCTCGGGCCGCGGCCGGTCGAGTTCGTCGGGCTGATGTTCGCGATCGGCCTGTTCGCTTCCTGGCTCGGCACGCTGTGCTGGAACGAAGCGAGCCAGCGCCTTCCGCCGGCGGTCGCCGGCCAGTTGATCGTGTTCGAGACGCTGGCCGCGCTCGCCTATGCGTTCGCGCTGCGCGGCGCCGCGCCCGATGCGGTGACCGTCGCCGGCATCGCTCTGTTGGTGACCGGGGTGCTGACCGCGCTGCGCGGCGCGCGCGGTCCACGCTCCGAGTAGCACGCGCGTGCTACCGTCGGGCCACCGTCCCCGCCGAAACTCGCGCTTTGCCGATGCCCACGACCACGATCCGCATGTCGGAGTCACTGAAGGCCCGCGTCAGTGCGGCCGCCAAGCGCGCCGGAACGACACCGCACCGGTTCATCCTGCAGGCCATCGCCGACAAGACGGACGACGCCGAGCGACGCGCGGACTTCGATGCCGAGGCCGAGCGTCGCTACGCCGAGATCGTCGCTTCGGGTAAGGCGATCCCATGGGCCGAGATGCGCCGTTATCTGGAGCACCGGCTGGCGGGCAAACGGGCGCGTCGGCCCGCGGCGAGAAAGCTGGCGCGCTGAATCGTGGCGCGCGTCGAGATCGCGCCCGGGGTGGCGGGCGATTTCGACCGCATCTTCGATCACCTCGCTCGATACGACCCGCAGCGGGCGGCGGCCAGGATTGGCGAGATCATCGCTGCGTTCGATGTGCTGCAGACCAATCCGCGCATCGGCCGGCCCGCCGCCGGCGGCAAACGCGAGCTGATCATCGGACACGGCTCACGCGGTCACGTCGCGCTCTACCGGTACGTGGCCGAGATCGACACGGTCTTCGTTCTCGCGCTGCGCAGCCAGCGCGAAGCGGGTTACCGGCGCGATTGATCGCGCGCCTTGCCTTCAGAACTCGCCGTGCCGTCCCGCCCCGCGCGCGAACCTCTGTGCGCCTTCGACCGACTCGTCGCTGGCGAGCGTGGCCCGGCCGCGGCGGAATTCGTTTTCGAGCGCCGCTTCGAGCGGCAGGCCGGCCTGCTCGTAGACGCTGGCGCGGTCGTTGCGCAGGCAGGTCTGAGGAAACGCCGCGACCTCGGCGGCCAATGCCTGCGCGGCGGCGAGCGCCTGCCCGTGCGGCACGACGCGGTTGGCGAGCCCGATCGCCAGCGCCTCCTGCGCGTGCACCGGGCGGCCGGTCAGGATCAGGTCGAGCGCGCGGCTCATGCCGATCAGGCGCGGCAGCCGCACCGTGCCGCCGTCGACGAGCGGCACGCCGAAGCGGCGGCAGAAGACGCCGAAGACAGCGGTTTCCTCCATCACGCGCAGGTCGCACCAAAGCGCCAGCTCCAGGCCGCCGGCCACCGCATGGCCGGCGACGGCGGCGATCACGGGTTTGGACAGCAGCATGCGCGTCGGCCCCATCGGGGCTGTGGCCTGCATGTCCGCATGCAGCGGATTGCCGCGGCCCAGTCCCGCGGCGAAGGCCTTGAGGTCCGCGCCGGCGCAGAACGTGCCGCCGGCGCCGGCCAGCACCGCGACGTGCGCCGCTTCGTCGGCGTCGAAGTCGCGGAACGCCTGCGCCAGCGCCTCCGCCGTCGGCCCGTCCACGGCGTTTTTCACCTCGGGCCGGTCGATCAGCACCGTGGTGACCGCGCCCGATCTTTCGACGCGAACCGTCATAGCTCCATGCGCAGCAGCGCGGCGGCGACCGTCTTGCCGAGGTTGTCGGAGCGCAGATTGCGCGCGGCGTTGCCGGCGAGCGCCCCCTGCAGCACGATCTTGATCGCGAGCAGGTTCGGCAAGGGCCAGACGCGCGCGTCGGTGACGCCCAGCCAGGCGAAGTGCGCGCGCAGGCGTTCGGGCGTGACCGCGCGCTCGAGCTGCGCGTAGCCCGCGGCGTCGTAGGCGAACAGGCCGATGTCGGCGCGGTCGCCTTTGTCTCCGCTTCTGGCGTGCGCGATGTCGGCGAGCCTCATTTGACCTCCGTCAGCTCCACCTTCACCTGCGGCTCGATCAGCGCGCGCGCGGCGAGCGTCGGCCAGTGCCCGAGCAACTGGCTCGCCGGCGCGATGCCGTGAAAGCCTCCCATGTACGGCGGGCCGGACAGCGCGAGCCACGGGAACAGCCGCGGGAACGCCTCCGCCACCCGCTTGTCGCGCGTGCGCACTGCCATGCGCAGCCACACTTCGTTCATCTGCTCGACCTGCGACAGATCCGCGTGTGGGCCGAGGAAGGCGTTCACGCCCAGGTATTCGACGCAGGTTTCTTCCACCGGCAGCTTCTGCTCGCGCAACTGTTCCTCGATCAAGGCCACCGTCGCCTGCGCTTTGCGGTAGGCGTCGGGCCAGCAGAAGCCAACCACCGCCTGCCCCATCCACCCGTCCTCGTAACCGGCGACGATCTTCAGCTTCTCCGGCCGCGGCTGACCGCGCGCGCCGCTAACTTCGACGCGGTCGTCGCCGCGATCTTCGAGCCGCAGCGCTCCCATGTCGAGCACCACGTCGGGCGAGACGTACGCGTGGGGGTCGTGCACTTCGTACAGCAACTGCTGGCGCACGGTGTCGAAGCTCACCCGCCCGCCGGTACCCGGCGCCTTGGTGATGACGGCGGTGCCGTCTTCGCGCACCTCGGCGATCGGATAGCCGATGTGGCCGAGGTCCGGAATCTCCGCCCAGCGGCCGGCGCTGCCGAAGTTGCCGCCGCTGCCCTGGCCCGAGCATTCGAGCAGATGACCGACCGTCAGGCCGAGCGCGAGGCGGTCCCAATCGTGCGGCGTTCGCGCCGCCAGCGGCCAGCCCAGCTCGTGCACGATCGGCGCGAGCGTCAAGGCGGCATCGGCGACGCGGCCGGTCAGCACGATGTCGGCGCCCGCCTCCAGCGCCTGCACGATCGGCGCCGCGCCCAGGTAGGCGTTGGCGAACACCAGGCGTTCGCGCACCTGCGCCAGCGGCGCGCCGCTGTCCATGTGCGCCAGCGGCTCGCCGGCGGCGATCAGCTCGTCGATGCGCGCGAGCACGTCGTCGCCGGTGACGGTGGCGATCTTCGCGCGCCAACCCTTGGCGCGGAAGGCGGCCACCAGCGCGTCGCGCGCCGCCGCCGGGTTCAACCCGCCGGCATTGAGGATGAACTTCACGCCGCGCGCACGCGGCCACAGCGCGCTCATCATCGGCACCAGGTCGCGCGTGAAGCCGGCGGACGGATCGCGCGCCATGTCCTTGCGCAGGATGGCGAGCGTCAGCTCCGACAGATGATCGGAGGCGATGTACTGCACCTCGCCGCGCGCGAGCGTGGCTTCTATCGGCCGCCACGAATCGCCGTAGAAGCCCAACCCGGCGCCGATGCGCACCGTCTTCATCGCGTCCCCGGCGCGCGGCGCGGCGCGAGAAAGAACTCGGCGCTGGCGCGCGCCAGGGCGTCGATCGACAGCCCGCCGTCGCGCTTGAACCAGGTGGCGGCGAAGTTCACCGCGCCCAGGATCAGCAGGCGTGCCAGCTTGGGGTCGCCGCGCATTTGCCCGCTGGCGGCCAGCTCCGCGATCACCCCCTGCCAGAGCGCGTCGTAACGGTCCTTGACCGCGATCAGCTTGCGCCGGTACGCCGGCGGCAGCCGCCGCCATTCGTACAGCATCACCGGGATGAAATCCGAGCCGTCTTCCAGCAGGATGCCGAAATGCGCGCGCACCAAAGCGAAGAAGCGCGCGCGCGCATCGCCGCCTTGCGCCAGCGCCGCCTCGCTGCGCGCCAGACCCTGGCGCAAGCCTTCCTCCATCACCGCGAACAGGATCTCCTCCTTGTTGGCGAAGTGATAAAACGGACTGCCGGAACGCATGCCGACCGCGGCGGCGATGTCGCGCACGGTGGTGCCGTCGAAGCCGCGCTCGCGGAACAGGCGCGCCGCGGCGCGCACGATGGCCGCGCGCCGGTTGGCGTCGCCGTTGCCGGCGGCGTTCGCGCGCTTGCGCGCGCGCGGCAGCGAACGGGCGGCTGCGGTGGCCATCGGCGGCCATGCTAGTGACCGCCGTGCGACAAAGCAACTGCTTGGTTGGTTCGCTGCTGTGCGAGATTGTCACGCGCGCGCGGCGCCCATAGACTGCGCGCCCATCGTTCGCAGCGGAGAACGGCCACGTGCAGTTGTTGCAGATCCTTTTGAGCGGCATCGCGCAGGGCTGCATCTACGGTTTGATCGCTCTCGGCTTCGTGCTGATATACAAGGCGACCGAGACGGTCAACTTCGCGCAGGGCGAGTTGATGATGCTGGGCGCGTTCGCCGGGCTGGCGGCTTACGCCGGGCTGGGCTGGCCGTTCTGGCTCGCCAGCTTGGCGGCGCTGGCGGTGATGGCGGTCGCCGGGCTGGCGATCGAGCGCGCCATCTTGCGGCCTATCCTCGGCCAGCCGGCGTTCGCGATCGTGCTGGTGACGATCGGCCTCGGCTACGTGGCGCGCGGCGCGGTGACGATGGTGCCGAACGTCGGCACCGAGACCTTCGCGCTCGACGTTCCCTACCGCTTCGCCACCGTCACCGCCGGGGCTCTGGTGCTGTCGGTGCCGCAGTTGATCGTGATCGGCGCCACCGCCGTGCTGTGCGCGGCTCTGTACGCGCTGTTCCGGTTCACCAAGATCGGCATCGCGATGCAGGCGGCATCGCAGAACCAGTTGGCCGCCTACTACATGGGTATCCCGGTCAAGCGCTTGAACGGCGTGGTGTGGGCGCTGTCGGCGGCGGTGGCGGCGCTGGCCGGGCTGCTGCTGGCGCCGATCACGTTCGTGCACGTCAACATGGGCTTCATCGGGCTGAAGGCGTTTCCGGCCGCGGTGGTCGGCGGCTTCGGTTCGCTGCCGGGCGCGATCGTCGGCGGGCTGATCATCGGCGTGGTGGAGGCGCTGGCGGGCTTCTATCTGCCGGAGGGTTTCAAGGACATCGCCGCTTACGTGGTCGTTCTGATCATGCTGATCGTCAAGCCCACCGGGCTGTTCGGCGAGACGGCGCGCAAGCGGGTGTGAGGCGGCGATGGGACGGCAAGTGGGTAAGGCGCGGCATCGCTCCAACGCTTGGAGGGGGAATTGCTCGCCGAGGCCAACAGCCGCGGGTGAGATCGACAAGGCCCCCTGATGCGCTTTCTGTTCAAAACCAGCTACGACCAGGACATCGCGCTCACCCAGCACGGCGGGCAGCGTTTCTGGTACGGCTTGCTGGTGGTCGCGCTCGTCACCGCGCCGGCCTGGCTGTCCGAGTATCTGCTGTCGCAGATGGTGTTCATCGCCATCTACGGCATCGTCGGGCTGGGGCTGATGCTGCTCACCGGCTACACCGGGCAGGTGTCGCTCGGCCACGCCGCGTTCATGGCGGTGGGCGCATATACACACACGCTGCTGGTGGCGGCCGGTTGGCCGTTTCTGCTGGCGATCGCGCTGGCAGCCACGCTTTCGGCCGCGGTCGGCGTGGTGGTGGGGCTGCCGGCGTTGCGCGTGCGCGGCATCTATCTTGCGATCGCGACGATGGCCTTCGGCTTCATCGTGGAGGAAGTGGCGGCGCGCTGGGAGTCGGTGACCGGCGGCAATTCCGGCCTGCAGGTGCCGACGCCGGCGATCGGCGGCTTCGCCTTCGCATCGACCGCCGCTCTCTATTACCTGTGCCTGGCGTTCGCGGTGCTGGCCACGCTGGCGGTGCTGAACCTGCTGCGCAGCCCGACCGGGCGCGCGTTCGTCGCCATCCGCGACTCGGAGATCTCGGCGCAGAGCATGGGCATTTCGCTGGCGCGCTACAAGACGGTGGCGTTCGCGATCTCGGCGTTCCTGACCGGCGTGGCCGGCGCGCTGTACGCGCACCAGATCCGCTTCATCACGCCCGAGCAGTTCACGATCCTGCAGTCGATCGAGCTGCTGCTGATGATCGTGATCGGCGGGCTGGGCTCCGTCCACGGCGCGTTCTTCGGCGCCGCCTTCATCATCGTGCTGCCGCAATTCGTTTCCTGGATCAAGGATTTCCTGCCGGCGGCGCTGGCCAACGCGACCGGCCTGAAGCCGGTGATCTTCGGCGCGGTGATGATTCTGGTCGTGCTCGCGGAGCCCTACGGCATGTACGGCCGCTGGCTGAAGATCCGCACCTACTTCCAGCTTTTCCCGCTGTACCGGCGCGGCATGTTCAAGCGGCAGAAGTCGTTCCAGAAGACGGAGCGCCTGAAATGAGCGCGCTGTTGGTGGCCGACAGGCTGTCGCTCTCCTTCGGCGGCGTGCGCGCCGTCAACGGCGTTTCCTTCGAGGTGCGCGCCGGCGAGGTGTTCACGCTGATCGGCCCCAACGGCGCCGGCAAGACCTCGGTGTTCAACCTGATCAGCCGCATCTACGACCCGAGCGGCGGCTCGCTGACGTTCGACGGCCGCGACCTGCTGGCGGTGCCGCCGCACGAGATCGCCCGGCTGGGCATCGCGCGCACGTTCCAGAACATCGAGCTGTTCGAACACGCCACCGTGCTCGCCAACCTGCTGATCGGCCGCCACCGGCATCGCGCCACCCGGCTTTGGCAGGAGTTGCTGTTCACGCCGGCGGCCTGGCGCGCCGAACGGGAGTTCCGCGAGAAGGTCGAGCGGGTGATCGATTTCCTCGACCTGCAGCACTACCGCGATTCGATCGTCGCCAGTCTGCCGTACGGCGTGCGCAAGGTGGTGGAGCTGGCGCGCGCGCTCGCCACCGAGCCGCGCCTGCTGCTGCTCGACGAGCCATCCTCGGGCCTGAACGTCGAGGAGACCGACGACATGGCCTACTGGATCGGCGATATCAAGAACGATCTAGGCATCACGGTGCTGATGGTCGAGCACGACATGCGGCTGGTGAACCGGGTGTCGGACCGCGTACTGGCGCTCAATCAGGGCGAGGTGCTGGCGCTGGGTACGCCGCAGGAAGTGCAGTCCAACCCGGCGGTGATCGAGGCCTATCTGGGGACGGCGGCGTGAGCGAACCGATTCTGAAACTGGCCAACGTCGAGGCCGCCTACGGGCCGGTGAAGGCGATTCGCGGGGTGAGCCTGGAGGTGAAGGCGGGTTCGATCGTCACCGTGCTCGGCGCCAACGGCGCCGGCAAGACCACGGTGCTGAAGGCCATCTCCGGCATCCTGGACATCCAGAAAGGCTCGATTCTTTTCGCGGGCGAGGCGATCCACAACCGCGATCCGGCCGCCATCGTCCGCTGCGGCATCTGCCATGTGCCCGAGGGGCGCGAGGTGTTTCCGCTGCTGTCGGTGCACGACAACCTGATGATGGGGGCGTACACGCGGCGCGACCGCGACGGTGTGGCGCGCGATCTGGAGACCGTCTACGGCTACTTCCCCAGCCTGCGCCTGCGCGCGCAGCAGGAGGCGGGGCGCCTGTCCGGCGGCGAGCAGCAGATGCTGGCGATCTCGCGCGCGCTGATGGCGCGCCCGAAGCTGATGCTGCTCGACGAGCCGAGTCTCGGGCTGTCGCCCAAGCTGACGCAGGAAATCTTCGCCATCGTGCGCCGGATCAACCGCGAGCAGGGCACAACGATGCTGCTGGTCGAGCAAAACGCGAATCTGGCACTGGCCACCGCGGACTTCGGCTACGTGCTCGAGAACGGCCGCATCGTGATGGAAGACAGTTGCGCGCGGCTGCGCGAGAAAGAGGACGTCAAGGAGTTCTACCTCGGCATCAAGGAGGCCGGCGCGCGCGGCGAGCGGCGCTGGAAGAAACGGAAGACCTGGCGATGAGCGTGCTGTGGGACCTGTCGCGCTTTCGCCCGCGCGCCGAGATCGTGGTGCCGGGCGACACGATCGCGCAGATGTGCGCGAACGCGGTACGCAGCCGCGGCGACGCCGTGTGGCTGCGGCAGAAAGAGCTCGGCATCTGGCAGGCGACCACCTGGCGCGAGTTCGGCACCATCGTGCGCGAGATCGCGCTCGGTCTCGTCGCGCTGGGGTTCGCGCCGGGCGAGACCGCCTCGATTCTTTCCAACACCCGCCGCGAATGGGTGTACGCGGATTTCGGCGTGCTGACCGCCGCCGGCATCAGCAATGGCATCTACCCGACCGACGCGCCGCCGCAGGTGGAGTATCTGCTGGCCGACTCGGGCTCGGTCTATGTCTTCGTCGAAGACGAGGAGCAACTGGACAAGGTGCTGGAGGTGCGCGCGCGCCTGCCGCGGCTGCGCAAGATCTTCGTGTTCGACATGGAGGGCCTGCACCGCTTCCAGGATCCGCAGGTGATGAGCCTGGATGCGCTGCGCGAGCTCGGGCGCCGTCATCCGGACCCGCAGGAGTGGGAACGGCGCATCGCGATACCGAAGCCGGACGACGTGGCGGTGCTGATCTACACCTCGGGCACCACCGGCAAGCCGAAAGGCGCGATGCTGACGCACCATAACATCGTCTACACGGTGCGCGGCTACAACAGCATCATCGCGCAGGACGAAAGCGACGAGCGCATCGCGTTTTTGCCGCTGTGCCACGTGGCGGAGCGCGTCGGCGGCGCGTTTTTCGCGCTGTACACCGGCACCAAGCTGAATTTCGTCGAGAACCCGGACACGGTGCCGGAGAACGTGCGCGAGATCGCGCCCACCGTGATGGTCGCGGTGCCGCGCGTGTGGGAGAAGTTCTACTCCGGCGTCACGATCGCGCTGAAGGAAGCCACACCGCTGCAGCAGGCGGTGTACCGCTGGGCGATCGGCGTCGGCTATCGCGTCGCCGACCGTTACGTCGCCGGGCAGCCGATTCCGGGCTGGCTGAAGGCGCTGTTTCGCGTCGCGCGGTTCGTCGCGCTGGCCAACGTGCGGCGCGCGATCGGCATCGACCGCGCGCGGCTGCTGATCACCGGCGCCGAGCCGATCTCGCCCGATCTGGTGCGCTGGTACCTGGCGCTGGGCGCGCACATGTGCGAGGTCTGGGGGCAGACCGAGAGCGTGGGCGCCTCCACTGCCACGCCGCCGCACAAGATCAAGCCCGGCCGGATTGGGCCGGCCGCGCCGTTTTGCGAGGTGAAGGTGGCGGAAAGCGGCGAGCTGTTGATCCGCGGCCCGGTCGTGTTCAAGGGGTATCTGAACCAGCCGGAGAAAACGGCCGAGACCATCGACGCCGAGGGCTGGCTGCACACCGGCGACGTCGGCGAGGTGGACGAGGACGGCTATTTCCGCATCACCGACCGAATGAAGGACATCATCATCACGGCCGGCGGCAAGAACGTGACGCCGAGCGAAATCGAGAACGAGCTGAAATTCTCGCCCTACATCACCGACGCGGTGGTGATCGGCGACCGCAGGCCCTATCTGACCGCGCTGATCATGATCGATCAGGAGAACGTCGAGAAGTGGGCGCAGGACCACGACGTGCCGTTTTCGAACTACGCGAGCCTGACGCGCGCGCCCGAGGTGGTCGAGTTGATCGGCGGCGAGGTCGAGCGCGTCAACAAGAAGTTCGCGCGGGTGGAGCAAATCAAGCAGTTCCGTTTGATCGACCGCCGCCTGACGGCCGAGGACGAGGAGCTGACGCCGACGATGAAGCTGAAGCGCGCGCTGGTGTACAAGAAGTACGCCGCACTGGTCGAGGAAATGTACGGATCCGCATAGTCGGCGCGGCGTGACATCATCCGTTTATCGCAGCCTCCGGCGCGAGCCGGCAACGACGAGGAGACGACGATGAAACTGAAGCTGACCGCGGCGGCGGCACTCGCCGCCGCCGCCGTCACCGCCGCGGCGCAATCGCCCGGCATCACCAAGACCGAGATCGTGGTCGGCTCGATCCAGGACCTGTCGGGCCCGATCGCGGCTTTCGGCAAACAGGCGAGAAACGGCCTGGTGATGCGCGCCGACGAGATCAACGCCGTCGGCGGTGTGAACGGCCGCAAGATCAAGCTGATCGTCGAGGACCACGGCTACGACCCGCGCCGCGCGCTGTTGGCGGCGCAGAAGCTGATCACGCAAGACAAGATCTTCGCGCTGCTCGGGCATATCGGCGCGCCGCAGAACATGGCGGTGATGCCGTTTCAGTTCGAGCGCGGCGTGATCAACTTCTTTCCGCTGACCGGCGCGCGCGAGATGTTCGAGCCGTTTCATCGCCTGAAGTTTTCGTTTTCGCCGCCGTACTACGACCAGATGCGCATGATGGTGCCGCATCTGGTCAAGATGAACAACTACCAGCGCGTCTGCAGCCTGTATCAGGACGACGAGTTCGGGCTCGAGGTGCTGCGCGGCGCCGAAGCGGGCCTGAAAGCCGCCGGCATGCAAATGGTCGAGCGCACCTCCTACAAGCGCGGTGCGACCGATTTCTCCTCGCAGGTGGCGCGGCTGAAGGCCGCCAACTGCGACTTGGTGGTGCTCGGCACCATCATCCGCGAAACCATCGGCGCGATCGCCGAGGCGCGCAAGACCGGCTACAACCCGGCCTTCATCGGCACCACCGCGCTGTACACGCACCTGATCCACGCCCTCGGCGGCAAGGCGATGGACGGCCTGTACGGCGTGCAGTCGGCCGGACATCCGTACCCGGACGACGCCTCCGCCTCGGTGCGCAACTGGGCCGCCGCCTACAAAGCCAAGTTCAACGAGGACCCGACGGTGTTCTCGGTGTACGGCTACTACATCATGGACGTGTTCGCCAAGGCGGCGGAGAAGGCCGGCCCGAACCTCACGACCGACAGCTTCATCAACGTGATGGAAACGACCACCTTCCCGCGCGACATGTTCGGCAGCCCCGAGCTGCGCATCACCAAGACCGATCGGCTGGGACAGAAGAAATTCCGCCTGGCGCAGATCATCAACAGCCGCTGGACGCCGGTGACGGATTTCATCGAGATTCGGCCCGAGTAGCCTGACCAACTTCTGTCGCCTGAGCGCCCTCTGCCGCTGCGGCGGCAGAGGGCGCCACGGGACGCCCGCCGTTCTTCTTCTTTGGCGGGCCGGCTCCCGGTCGAGCAGCGCCCGCTTGCGGTCGAGGCTCCAGCGCTAGCCGGCCGGCGCACCGTCCGTTCGCAGCACGCGGTAGCGCGGAATCGCCACCGCCAGCGAATTGGCGGCGTGCGCCCCCGCGACGGCGCACACGCATCCGCTCGCCGCCACCCGGAAGGCGCCGAGCGCACATCGCCGGACCGCGCAGCGGAGCGCGGCTGTCGGCACCCCAGCCAGCGCGCACGGGCGGCCGCGCGGGCGGCCCGTGGTTCGTTGTTCGCCCTCCCCGTCATTCGCGTCCCCGCTTACGCCGTTGCCAGCGAGGCCGGAAATCGAGCGGGCGCGGGCGCGCGAAACACGCCCCCGCTCGCTTGACTTCGAATTCGTCCGCCGCTTGCGCGACGCCAGCGCGGGCAGCTCGTCGCGCCGATTTTCACGCCCGCTGCGTGCCGCGGTGTAACGCGGGTGTGACGCCCCGCTCGCTACAACAGCGCCAACTCTGGACGCAAGGACGTGTTGGCCATGAAGCATCTGCAGCGGGTCTATGGTTTTGCAACGGTCGCCGCCGCCTTGGGGGCCGGCCTGATCGCCTTCGACGCCGCGGCGCAGGCCAAGTCCGTGCCGTTGCCGGCGCCTGGCAGCACGCGCGCTGCCACCGGGCCGGGAACGCAGACGGAGGACAAGCTCTATATCGGCAACAAGCGCAGCGCGGCGTCCGCGCAGCTGAGCTATCGCGGCCATGTGCTGACCGACAACCGCCACGGTCTGGCG
>JAKANT010000144.1 GCA_021823635.1 Pseudomonadota bacterium | reverse complement strand
CTACGGCGCGAGCTCGATGGAGCGCCTGCCCGTCGAAGCGGCGCTCACCGAGACCACGCGGCGCTTCACGCAAATCAGGCGGTAGGTCGCACGTCATTCGCAAACGAGGAGACATCCAACATGTCAGGCTCCCAGTTCGGCAGTTTCATTCTCGGTCTGATCGTCGTCGCGATCGTCGCGGCGATCGTCGTGTGGCTGATGCACTGGCTCTACCTGCGCAGCTCGAAGGAGCGCGCGTTCGTGCGCACCGGCCTGGGCGGGCAGAAGGTCGTGCTCGACGGCGGCGCCTTCGTGCTGCCGATCGTGCACGAGGTGATCCCGGTCAACATGAACACGCTGCGGTTGGAGGTGGCGCGCGGCCGCGACAAGGCGCTGATCACCAAGGACCGTATGCGCGTGGACGTGACCGCCGAGTTCTACGTGCGCGTCAAAGCCGAGCCGCAGGCCGTGGCCGACGCGGCGCAGACGCTCGGCACGCGCACGCTGGAGCCGGACAAGCTTAAGGAACTGCTGGAGGGCAAGTTCGTCGACGCGCTGCGTACCGTGGCGGCCGAGATGACGATGGAGGAGATGCATGAGAAGCGCGGCGAGTACGTCAAGCGCGTGCGCGCCGCGGTGGCCGGCGACCTGCTGAAGAACGGCTTGGAGCTCGAGGCGGCGTCGCTGACGCAACTAGATCAGACCGCGATGGAGTTCTTCAACCCCAGCAACGCGTTCGACGCCGAGGGTCTGACGCGGCTGACCGAGCAGATCGAGAAGCGCAAGAAGCAGCGCAACGACGTCGAGCAGGATACGATGATCGCGATCCGCAACAAGAACCTGGAGGCGGAGAAACTGGCGCTGGAGATCGAGCGGCAGGCCGAGTACGCGCGGCTGGCGCAGGAGCGCGAGGTGGAGACCGCGCGCGCCGCGCAGCGCGCCGAGGTGGCGCGCACGCGCGCCGAGCGCGAGCAGGAGGCCGAACGGGCGCAGATCGCCGCGCGCGAGGCGATCGAGATGGCGCGCATCCTATCGGAGCGGGCGCTGGAGGAAGAGCGCATCGCCAAGGAACGCGAGCTGCAGGCGGCCGAAATCGAGCGGCGCAAGGCGCTCGAGCTGGCCGAGCAGGCGCGCGCGATCGAGGTCGCCAAGCACAGCCGCGCCGAGTCGGAGGCGCGCGCGGCGGCCGAGCAGGCGCGCGCCAAGGCGGTGGCCGAAGAAGAGCGCGTGTTCACGGTGCGCGAGACCGAGATGGCGGCACGGCGCAAGGCGATCGAGCTGATCGAGGCGGCCAAAGAGGCCGAACGCGAGGCGCTGCGCCTGAAGGTGGCGGCCGAGGCGGAGAAAGCGGCGGCGGTCGACCGCGGCGCCGCGATCCGCGCGCAGGCCGAGGCCGATGCCGAGGCGGAGAAGATCCGTGCGCTGGCGGCCAAGATCCGCCACGAGATCGAAGCCGAGGGCACGCGCCTGATGAACGAGGCGCAGAACGTGCTGACGCCGGAGGCGCGCGCCTCGGCGCTGCGGCTGCGGCTGGTGGAGCGGCTGGAAGGCATCATCCGCGAGTCGGTGCGGCCGATGGAGCGCATCGAAGGCATCAAGATCCTGCATGTCGAGGGGCTGGGCGGCGGCACCGCTGCGCCCGACGGCGGCGCCGGCTTCGCCGACAGCGTCGTCAACAGCGCGCTGCGCTTCCGCGCGCAGGCACCGCTGGTCGATCAACTGCTGCGCGAGATCGGCATCGGCGGCGGCGAACTGGGCAAGATCGCGCAGAACCTCAGCGCCGCCGCGCTGCCGTCCGCGCAAAACGAGTGATCGCGGCCGCCGATAAACAGACTGGCGAGGTTGCATCGCAATGATCAAGGTCTATACCTCCAGCGTGATCGACGCCCCCGCCGATGCGGTGTGGCGCGTGGTGCGGGACTTCAACGGCCTGCCGAACTGGCATCCGGCGATCGCCGATTCGCGCATCGAACAGGGGCTGCCGGCGGACCAGGTGGGCTGCGTGCGCAACTTCCGTACGCGCGACGGCGGCACGATCCGCGAACAGTTGCTCGCGCTGTCGGACTACGACTACCAGTGCACGTACTCGATCCTGGAGTCGCCGATGGGCGTGGAAAACTACGTCGCGACGCTCAAGCTCACGCCGATCACCGACGGCGACCGCACGTTCGCCGAATGGAGCGCCGAGTTCGACTGCGCGCCCAACCGCGAACGCGAACTGACGCAACGCATCGGACAGGGCGTGTTCCAGGGCGGCTTCGACGCGCTCAAGCAGCGCTTCGCCGGGCGGCGCTGACGCCCACCGCCGCGATGGGTCTGCAACGCGTCACGCGCTCGACGGTGATCGACGCGCCGATCGAGCGCGTATGGGCGGTGCTGCGCGACTTCAACTCGCATCGCGACTGGCACCCGATCATCGCCGAAAGCGAGATCGAAAACGGCGAGGCGTCCGACCGGGTGGGCTGCGTGCGCAACTTCAAGCTCAAGGACGGCAACGCCCTGCGCGAGCAGTTGCTGGTGCTGGACGACCGCAACCATGTTTCGACCTACTGCATCCTCGATTCGACGATCCCGCTCGAGCGCTACGTGGCCACCGTGCGGCTGGCGCCGGTGACCGACGGCAACCGCACCTTCTGGCATTGGGAATCGACGTTTGCCACGCCGCCCGGCCGCGAGCGGGAGCTGGCCGACGCGGTCGGCAGCGGCGTGTACGAAGCGGGCTTCCGCGCACTGGCCGAGTATCTGCGCGCGGGAAGCGCCGCCGCGGGCGCTACGACCGCGGTGCCGCGCGGCGAGCCGGTGCCGGGGGAGGCGGTCGTGCTCGCCGGCCGCGGCGCGCCCGAGATGCTCAAGCGCGTGGCCATCTCCGCGCCGCCGCCGGGTCCAAGCGAGGTGCGCATCCGGCAGCGCGCGATCGGCGTCAACTTCATCGACGTCTACGTGCGCACCGGACTTTATGGCGCGCTGGTCGAGCGGGGCGGCGTGCCGGGCTTCGAGGCAGCGGGCACCGTGCTCGACGTCGGCACCGAGGTCACGCACCTGCGGCCCGGCGACCGCGTCGCCTACGCGTGCCCGCCGGCCGGTGCCTATGCGACGGTGCGCACGCTGCCCGCCGAGCAGGTGCTGCGCCTGCCGGCGCACGTGGCGGACGAAACCGCCGCCGCGGTGATGCTCAAAGGGCTGACCGCCGAGTACATCCTGTTCCGTCTGCACCCGCCGCGCGCCGGCGAGGCCGTGCTGGTGCACGCGGCCGCCGGCGGACTGGGCATGCTGGTCGCGCAGTGGGCGCGCGCGTTGGGCGCCGTGGTGATTGGCACGGTCGGCTCCGAGCACAAGGCCGACCTCGCCCGCGCCTGGTGCGACCACGTGGTGGTGGCGCGCGACGGCCGCTTCGCCGACGCCGTGCTCGCCGCCACCGCCGGCCGCGGTGCCGACCTGATCATCGACGGCCTGGGCGGCGCGGCGCGCGAAGAGAACCTGCGCGCGATCGCGCTGACCGGCCACTGGGTGAGCGTGGGCCAGGCCGGCGGCGCCTGGCCGCCGATCGACGCCGACTGGCTGATGAGCAAGTCGGTCACGTTCTCGCGGCCGGTGATCTTTCACTTCACGGCGCCGCCGCGCCGTCTGCGCGAGATGGCCGAACGCGTGTTCGACGCGCTGCGCGACGGCGTGCTGCAACCGAAGATCACGCGTTATGCGCTGTCCGCCGCCGCCGACGCGCACCGCGACCTGGAGAGCCGCCGCAGCGTAGGCCAACTGGTGCTGCTGGCTTGAGCGCCTTGGGCGTCGGCCCCACGGAGCGGCATCAACGCACCAGCAACACCGGCACCGTGCAGGATGCGAGCACCTTGTTCGCCACCGAGCCGAGCAGCGCGCGCGTGATCAGCTTGCGCCCGTGCGTGCCCATCACGATCAGATCGAACTTGCCTTCGGTGGCGGCCTGCGCGATCTCCACGCCCGGGTCGCCTTCGCGCACCATCAGCGACGGCGACAGGCCCGCGTCGCGCAAAGCGGCCAGTTGCGGCGCGAGGATCTGCTCCGGTTCGACCGGGGGCACCGGTGGCATGCCGGGGTCGGCGCCAAAGGCGCCGACCGCGCGCAGCAACGGCGGCGCGTCGACGAACAGGCACGTCACCTCGCCCTCGCGCGCGAGCGTGTCGCGGTGCCGGATCACGTAATCGACGGCGTGGCGGGCCAGTTCGCTGCCGTCGATCGCGAGCAAGATGCGCATGGCGGGCATTGTGCCGCCGCCGGTGCGGCGGTGCCAATCGTCGAAATCCGGAACGGCCCTGCCGGATGTCAAGATGAGGCCTGAGCGCGCCGCGTAAGGTCGCGCTCGCCCTCATCAGCCCTTTCTGCTTGGGAACCGAAGCATGAACGCATCCTCGCGCGGCGCCTGGCTGCGCCGCTCGCTGATCGGTGCGGCGGCGCTGGCCGCGGCGGTCGCCGCCGCCGCCTGGTTCGGCCGCTCGCAGCCGATCGCGGTCACGGTGGCCGAGGTCGGCCGTGGGCGCGTCGAATCGACGGTTTCCAACACGCGCGCCGGCAGCGTCGAGGCGTGTCAGCGCACCAAGCTGTCGACCATCGCCGGCGGCCGCATCGAGATGCTGGCGGTGAAAGAGGGCGACCGGGTGAAGAAGGGCCAGGTGCTGATGCGGCTGTGGGTGGACGACCTGCAGGCGCAAGAGCGGGTCGCGCTCGCACAGGCCGAGACCGCGCGCCGCCGCGTGGCGGAGGTGTGCGCGCTGGCGCAAGCGGCCGAGCGCGACGTGCTGCGGCAGACCGAACTGTTCCAGAAGGGCTTCGTGTCGACGGCGGCGATCGACAATGCGCGCGCCAACGCCGAGGCGCGCCAGGCCGCCTGCGCGACCGCGCGTGCGGACGTGGCGCAGGCCGAATCCGCCGTGCAATTGGCGCGCGTGCAGCAGCGACGCATGGTGCTGGTGGCGCCGTTTGCCGGCACGGTGGCGAAGATCGTCGGCGAGGTCGGCGAGTACTCCACGCCGTCGCCGCCCGGCGTGCCCACACCGCCGGCGATCGATCTGATCGACGATTCGTGCCTGTACGTGAAGGCGCCGATGGACGAGGTGGACGCGCCGCGCATCCGCCCCGGCCAGCCGGTGCGCATCTCGATCGACGCGCTGCCGAAGCAGACCTTTGCGGGGCGTGTAAAGCGCATCGCGCCCTACGTCACCGCGGTGGAAAAGCAGGCGCGCACGGTCGACATCGACGCCACCTTCGATGCGCCGGAGAAGATTGGCGGGCTTTTGGTCGGCTACAGCGCCGACGTCGAAGTGATCCTCGATGCGCGCGAGAACGTGCTGCGGGTGCCGACCGCCGCGCTGATGGAAGGCGGCCGGGTGCTGGCGGTCGAGCGCGACCGTCTGGTCGAGCGCAGGCTGAAGACGGGGCTGGCGAACTGGGAATACACGGAGGTGCTGGAAGGTTTGAGCGGCGGCGAGCGCATCGTCACTTCGCTCGAGCGCGCCGGCGTGAAGGCCGGCGCGCGCGTGACGATCGAGGCGCCGGCGGCGCGATGAACGCGCTGGTCGAACTGCAGGGAATCGAGCGCGTGTTTCGCCTCGGCGACAGCGAGGTGCACGCGCTGCGTGCGCTCGACCTTCGAATCGACGCCGGCGAGTACGTGGCGGTGATGGGGCCGTCGGGTTCC
>JAKANT010000143.1 GCA_021823635.1 Pseudomonadota bacterium | reverse complement strand
GACAGAAGTCGGTAAGCTTGCCCGGCGCGATCAGCACGCCGCCCGCGTGCATGCCGACGTTGCGCGTCAAGCCTTCGAGCTGGCCGGCGAGCGCGAGCAGTTCGCGCGTCTCTTCGTCGCTTTGCTCGCGCTCGGCCAAACGCGGCTCCATTTCGCGCGCCATTTGCAGGGTAATCAGCTTGCCCGGCTGGAACGGGATCATTTTCGCCAGCTCGTCGGTGCGGCCGTAGTTCCATTCCATCACGCGGCCGACGTCGCGCACCACCGCCTTCGCCGCCATGGTGCCGAAGGTGGCGATCTGCGACACCGAAGCGGCGCCGTACTTGTTCTTCACGTACTCGATCACGCGGTCGCGGCCGTCCTGGCAGAAGTCGATGTCGAAGTCCGGCATCGACACGCGCTCCGGGTTCAGGAAGCGCTCGAACAGCAGGTCGTACTTCAGCGGATCGAGGTCGGTGATGCCGAGCGCGTACGCGACCAGCGAGCCGGCGCCGGAGCCGCGCCCCGGGCCGACCGGAATGCCCTGCGACTTGGCCCAGTTGATGAAGTCGGCGACGATCAGGAAGTAGCCGGAAAAGCCCATCTTCGCGATCGTCGCCAGCTCCATGTCGAGCCGCGCCCCGTACTTCGGCCGCTCGGCGGCGCGCCGCGCCTCGTCGGGGAAAAGCGCCGCCAGCCGCCGCGTGAGGCCCTGCTGCGCGAGGTTGCGGCAGTGCTCGTCCAGCGTCACACCGGGCGGCGTCGGGTACTCGGGCAGGCGCGGCCGGCCCAGTTCGAGCTCCAGGTTGCAGCGGCGCGCGATCTCGACGCTGTTCGCCAGCGCCGCCGGCACGTCGGCGAACAGCGCCTGCATTTCGGCGCGCGACTTGAAATACTGTTCTTCGGTGAAGGCGCGCGGCCGGCGCGCATCGGCCAACGTATAGCCCTCGGCGATGCACACGCGCGCCTCGTGCGCCGTAAAGTCGCTGCGGGCGATGAACTGGATCGGGTGCGTGGCCACCGGCGGCAGGCCCAATTCCCGCGCCAGGCGCACGGTGCCGCGCACGCAGGCTTCGTCGCCGGCGCGACCGGCGCGCTGCAACTCGAGATAGAAGCGCCGGTGAAAGAGCGCGGCGAGCCTGCGCGCCGCCGCGCGCGCGGCCTCGAAATTGCCGGCCAGCACGAGCTGGCCGACCTCGCCCTGCGGCCCGCCGGACAGCGCGATCAGCCCGTCGGTTCCGGCCTCGAACCACTCGAGCCGTATCTGGGCGCGGCCGCGATGCTGGTTCTCCAGCCACGCGCGCGACACCAGTTCGCACAGTCTGCGATAGCCGGCGCGGTCGGCGGCCAGAAGCAGCAGCCGGTGCGGCTGGTCGCGATCGGCCGGATTCGTGATCCACGCGTCGCAGCCGAGAATGGGCTTCACGCCCGCCTTGCGCGCAGCGACATAGAAGCGCACCGCGCCGAACAGGTTCGCGCTGTCGGTCAGCGCCAGAGCGCCTTGCCCGTCGGCCGCCGCCGCCTTCACCGCATCGTCGATGCGCACCAGCCCGTCGACGATCGAGAACTCCGAGTGCAGGCGCAGATGGACGAAGCCGCTCGACATGCGATCGATTCTAACGATCGCGGTTTTGCGCCGCGCCGCGCGCGACCTGTCATCGCTCGCGCATCGCGCGCCAGGCAGCGACCAGCCCGGCCGAGGCCGCGTCGAGCGGCACCGCGGAATCGGCGAGCGCGGCGGCCACGCGCGCTGCGATCGACTTGCCCAGCTCCACGCCCCATTGGTCGAACGGGTTGATGTTCCAGATCGACGCCTGCACGAACACCTTGTGCTCGTACAGCGCCGTCAGCATGCCGAGCGCAAACGGATCGAATCGGCGCACGAGGATGGTCGTGCTCGGCCGGTTGCCCGGAAACTCGCGATGCGGCGCCAGGCGCTCGGCGTGCAGCTCGTCCACGCCGGCCGCGATCATCTCGGCGCGCGCTTCCTGCCGCGCCTTGCCAAACGCGAGCGCGGCCGACTGCGCGAAACAGTTGGCCACCAGCATCCGATGTCGATCGTCGTCGTATTCGGTTTCGGCGGCGACGATGAAATCCACCGGCGCCAGCGCCGGCGCCTGCTGCAGCCACTGAAAGTAGGCGTGCTGCGCATTGGTGCCGGGCTCGCCCCACACGACGGGGCCGGTGGCGTAATCGACGACCTCGCCGTCCACGGTGACTCGCTTGCCGTTGGACTCCATGTCCAGTTGCTGGATGTGGGCAACGAAGCGCGAAAGGTGCTGCGAATACGGCGCGATCGACAGCGTGCCCGCGCCCCAGAAGTCGACGTACCACAGACCGACCAGCGCCATCAGCACCGGCAGGTTGTCGGCGAACGGCGCCGTGCGAAAGTGCTCGTCGATCGCGTGCGCGCCGGCCAGCATTTCCATGAATCGGGCGCGGCCGACCGCAATCGCGATCGGCAGTCCGATCGCAGACCACAGCGAATACCGGCCGCCGACCCAGTCCCAGAATTCGAACACGCGGTCGGCGGCGATGCCGAACGCGGCCGCCTGGCGCGCGTTGGCCGACACCGCGACGAAATGTCGCTCGACCGCCGCTTCGCCCAGCGCGGCGGCGAGCCAGGCACGCGCCGCGCGCGCGTTGGCCATCGTCTCGGCGGTCGTGAAGGTCTTGGAGGCGACGATGAACAGCGTGCTGCGCGGATCGAGCCGGCGCAGCGTCGCGTCCAGATGCGCCGGATCGACATTGGCGACGAAGTGCACGCGCGGCCCGTCGTGAAACGGCGCCAGCGCCTGCACCATCATCTGCGGCCCGAGATCGGAGCCGCCGATGCCGAGGTTCACGACGTCGCTGAAACGCGCGCCGGTGTGGCCGGCCGCGGCGCCTGCGCGCACGCGCTCGGCAAAGTCGAGGAAGCGCTCGCGCACCGCCGCCGCCTGCGCCTTGACGTCGATGCCGTCCATCACCAACGGCCGCGGCGACAGATCGCGCAACGCCACGTGCAGCGCCGCCCGGTCCTCGGTCACATTGATCCTCGCGCCGGCGAACATGGCGTCGATGCGCGCCCGCACGCCGCTCGCCTGCGCCAGGTCGAGTAGCAGCTCGAGCGCGCGCTCGTCGATCAGATGCTTGGAAAAGTCGATCAGCAGTTCACCGCCCGCGGCGCCGAAGCGGCGCGAGAAACGCTCGAAGCGCCTTTCGTCGCGCGCGAAGGCGTCGCGCAGGCTGAAGCCCGCCAGCGACGCGCGGTGCGCCTGCAATGCGCGCCATGCTTCGCTGTCGGTGAGCTTTCTTGTCATGCCGGAACGCCGCAGCGCGCGCTTGCGTAGGGCGCGGCCCGCCTGCCCACCGCCGGGAGTGAGGTCGCCGCGGTCACTTTTTGTCGGCGGCCGCGCCCTGCACCTTTTCGCCGGCGCGCTGCAGCGCCTCGCCCGTCTTCTCGACCGCCTTGCCGACGGCCTCGCCGGTCTTGCGCCCGGCTTTCTCGATCGCCTTGCCGGCTTTCTCCACACCCTCGCCAACCTTCTCGACCACCTTCTTCGCCGCCTGGCCCACCTTGTCGGCGGCGCGGTCGATCGCCTTGCCTGCGCGCTCCGCCGGACCGGGTTCGTTGGCGTGAGCGACCAGCGCGCCGCCCGCGGCAAGCGCGATCACGGCAAGCGCGTAACGGACCATGCTCATCGTTACCCTCCTGGTCATGGCGCAGCAATGTAATGGCAAACGCCGGCGCGAGGCGCGGGTTGACGGCGGCGGTACGACGGGTCGGGCGCACAGGGCGACGCGCCGAAGCGCGCAAGCCGCGCGGCCCGGCATCATGCCCGAACGCTCTTTCGCCATGCGCGATCGGACCAGGGAGTCGCGCGAACCGGTGGTCGCGCGGGGTTCACTTTTGCGCGGCACGCGAGCAAACTCAAGGCACATCTCCGCGCGCCGCGACCAGGAGGTCCCATGGGGGTACAGGCGATCCGCTGCGATGCCATCCGACCCGACCCGCGCAGCGACGGCTATCCGCCGCAGGCCGTCCAGGCGCTGGCCGACGACATCCGCGAGCGCGGCATCCTCAGACCGGTACTTCTGCGCGAAACCCCGGACGGCTACGTGATCGTGCACGGCGAGCGCCGCTGGCGCGCCGCCTGCCTGTTGGGCATGACGTCGATTCCGGCATTCGTCGTGCAGGACTTCGCGCACGACACTTCCGCTGCGCAGCGCGCTGCGCCCCCCGAACGGTTATCGAACAAACCGCTGCAGCCCTCGCTGCGCTAGCGGCCGGCTCGCGCGCTGCCCGCTGGGCTCATCATCCGACTGTCCCAACGGCCGAGCCGCTGGAGAAGCGAACGCGGCGCGCGCCCAGGGGCAAAGTCGCCGGGGCAGCGCGACTCGAATACGCCCCGGGCAAGGAATCGCGCGTTGCGACGCGCGATTCGATGATGGTGGCGTCCCCTAGGGGATTCGAACCCCTGTTATCGCCGTGAAAGGGCGGTGTCCTAGGCCTCTAGACGAAGGGGACCTTCAGTCGAAAGCCCGCGGCAAGCGGCCTTCCGGTGCGGTCGGTGGTGGAGGTAAGCGGGATCGAACCGCTGACCTCTTGCATGCCATGCAAGCGCTCTCCCAGCTGAGCTATACCCCCACACGCAAGAGAGCCGCATTATAGCTGGGCCGATTCGCACGGCAAACGCGCGCGGCACTCAGCGTTTCCTGCACGTCGCGTCAGTCGAACTCGCACCCTGTGCGATCCCTGCGCGGCGCGCGCACCTACCTGGCGTCCGCCATGCTTACCGCAAGCGGCAACGACGAACGACGCGGGGCATCGACCCTCAGTGCCCGATGCGCGCAAGCGCCTCGCTCAGGCGTGCCAGCACCGTGTCGCGGGCAAACAGCGCCAGCACGGCATCCAGCGACGGCGTCTGCGTGCGGCCGGTGACCGCAACCCGCAGCGGCACCGCGAGCTGCGGCATCTTCAGGCCGAATTCGGCGAGCAACTGCTTGAGCAGCGCCGAAATCGCCGCTCGCTCCCAGGCGATCGCCGGGGCGCGCTCGGCGAAAGCGCGCACCGCTTCCAGGCTCGCGCCGCTCAGGTGCTGTTTCAGCAGCGCTTCGTCCGGCGCGTGCGGACCGTAGAACAGCATCGCCGCGTCGGCCAGTTCGTTCAGCGTGCGCGCGCGCTCCTTGAGCAGCGCAACGACCGCCGTCAGCGCCGCCCCTTTGATGCAGCCGCCGCGCGCTTCGATGCGCGGCGCCACCAACCCGGCCAGACGCGCGTCGTCGGCTTCCTTGATGTATTCGCCGTTCAACCACAGCAGCTTGTCGAGGTTGTACTGCGCCGGCGCGCGGTTGACGTGCGCCAGATCGAACCACTGCACGAACTGCTCGCGCGTGAACTTTTCGTCGTCGCCGTGGCTCCAGCCCAGCCGCGCCAGGTAGTTGACCAGCGCCTCGGGCAGAAAACCGTCTTCCTCGTACTGCAGCACGCTCACCGCGCCGTGGCGCTTCGATAGCTTCTGCCCGTCCGGGCCGAGGATCATCGGCAGGTGGCCGAACGCCGGTGGCTCGACGCCGAGCGCGCGGTAGATGTTGATCTGGCGCGGCGTGTTGTTCACGTGGTCGTCACCTCTGAGCACGTGCGTGATGCGCATGTCGATGTCGTCGACCACGACCGCGAAGTTGTAGGTCGGCACGCCGTCGGCGCGCGCGATCACCAGGTCGTCCAGTTCGGCG
>JAKANT010000142.1 GCA_021823635.1 Pseudomonadota bacterium | reverse complement strand
TCCGATCTGGTGGCCGCAGGCGAACTGCGCACGCCGCTGCGGCCGCGCGATGCGCCGCAGGCGGGCGGTTTCGCTCGCCGTCAGGAGCGCGCGCGCGGCCTCGAACCATCCCGCATCGGCGGCCGCCGCCGTATCCGCCAGCCACAGCCACGCTTTCACGCAACCGCCTCGAGCATCACGCCGGCGCGGCCGCTGACCAGCGCGCGCCCGCCGGCCGTCACCTCGAATTCGTACGCGACCTGACGCTCGGAGCCGAGCAGCCGCGCGGCGCGAACGGTCAGTTCCTCGGCGATCGTATCCAGCCGCGGCACCGACCAGCGCAGTTCGTGCGCCGCCACCAGCAGACCGACGCGCGGCTTGGCCGTGCGCCCCGCCACCAGCGCGCCGTGGATCGCCATCGCCTGCGCGCCGTATTCGAGGCCGCACACCGCAGGCAGCGTATCGCCGATTCGCAGCGGATTGGCGGCATCGCGATGATCCGCCGCCACGCACTCGATCGAGGTTGCGTCCCACCGGCGCACGGCCGCGATCACCCGCATGCGGCCGGCGTGCGGCAGCAGATGCTCCAGCGCAGTCAGCATGGCGTGACGTCGATGCGCAACTGGCCCGCCGGCGTGGCGGAAAAAAGCGCGCTGCCCGCGGTCGGGCCTGCGAGCAGCGCGAGCAGCGGCAGCAGGCGCGCGCTCGGGTTGTGCAGCCGCATGTACTCCAGGTCGACATCGCTGCACGCGGAGTCCGCGCTCGACACACGGCCCGACCAGGCGAGGTCGAGGCGCGCGATGCTGCCGGGCGCGGGTTCGGGCGTGAGCGCCAGGGCCACCCCCCACGGATCGACCACCGGCCGCACCAGCGCCAGCGGGCCCGTGTACGGCACGTCGAACGAGCAGAACAAGACCGGCGTGGAATCGGAAAGCGCCATCGACGCCGCTTCGATCAGGCCGGCGACCGCGCTGGCGTCGAAAGCGGCCAGGCTGGTCGACGGTGCGCGAGAGCCCACCGCGATCGAGTAATACCCGGCGGCGGCGTTGTGCACCGAGTTGTGAAAGCGTGTCGGCGAGATCTGGGTGTCGCCGGCGGCGAGCGCCGCGCACAGTTCGTCGGTGATGTCGGGGCTACCCGAACTGGACGCGAACACGGTCGGCAACTGCGCGGGGCTCCAGCTCGCCGCCGTCAGCGCCTCCTGCGTCACCGTCAGCACGACCCGCGTGCTCAGGGTCGCGCGACGGCGTTCGACCGGCGGCAGCCACTCGGCCTTCGGCAGCCCTATGTCGCCGGCGGCCACCGCGCCGCCCGCCAGGCGCGCCTTGCACGCCGGCCACGATGGCAGCGCGGGCGACCACACGCCGATGCCGCACACGAACAGCCTCATCGCGCCACCGCTTCGAAGATCAGGCTGCAGTTGCTGCCGCCGAAGCCGAACGAGTTCGTCAGCGCGTAGCGCAGCGGCAGATCGACGTTGCCGATCAGCAACCGGTTCGGGCAGGCCGGGTCCTTTTCTTCGGTGTTCAACGTCCCTGGCGCGAAGCCCTCGGCGAGGGCCAGCAAGGTCACCGCCGCCTCGGCGATGCCGGCCGCGCCCAGCAGGTGGCCGAACCAGGCCTTGGTGGAACTGGTCGGCACCGCGTCGCCAAAGATGGCCGCCACCGCCCGCCCCTCGGCGACGTCGTTGCTGCGCGTGGCCGTGCCGTGCAGGTTGATGTAATCGATCTCGTGCGCGCGCAGCCCGGCGCGATCCAGTGCTGCGCGCATCGCCAGTTGCGCGCCCAGCCCCTCCGGATGCGGCGAAGACATATGGTGCGCGTCGCTCGATTCGCCCCATCCCGCCAGCCGCGCGACCGCGCGCGGCGCGCGGCTTTCGCGCTCGAGTATCGCGAAGCCCGCGCCCTCGCCGATCGAGATGCCGCTGCGATCCGGCGCGTACGGCTTGCACGGCGCGCGCGACAGCAGCTCGAGCGAGCCGAAGCCGTACAGCGTCGTCAGGCACAGCGAATCCACGCCGCCGACCAACGCCGCATCGGCGAGATTGGCCTGCATCAGGCGCGCCGCGGTGGCGAACACCTTGGCGCTGGACGAACAGGCGGTCGAGATCACGTACGCGGGACCGGCCAGCCCCGTGAGCGCGGTGACGAAGGAGGCGAGCGAATAGCCGTTCAGCGTCGCCGCGTAATCGAACGATGCCGGCAGCGGACCCGCGCCGCCGCGCACGTGATACGCCCACTCGGCCTGCAGCAGACCGGCGGTGCTGGTGCCGAGGATCACCGCCACGCGCTCGGCGCCGTACTGATCTTTCAGCCGTTGCACCTGCGCAGGCAAACCGTCCTGCTGCAGTCCGAGGTAGGCGAGCCGGTTGTTGCGGCAGTCGTAGCGCGCCAGCGGCTCGGGCAGCGCGACGTCCTGCAGGCCTTCGACCTCGCCGATGTAGGTGTCGAGGCGATGAACGCGTCCGAACGGTGCCAGCTCGGGCGGCGCGAACTCGCACGGCTTGAGCGCGCCGCGGCGCGTGCGCAGCGCGTCGAGCAAGGCTTCGCGCCCCCGGCCGACGGCGGTGGTCGCGGTGAAATCGCTGACGACGATGGGTTCGCGCTGCAAGAACGGGGCCTCAGGATTCGACCGCGGCGCAGGCCGCGCTCGCCGCGAGCGCGGCGACCGTGCCGATGGCGACCGTCGCGCCAATCATATGCAAAACCGGTGTGGCGGACGTGGCGAGCAGTGCGAACGCGAGAAAGGTCGTCGTCGCGGCCAGCAGCACCGAACCGAGGGTGGCGCGGCGCGCGTCGGCCTCCGCCGGCAGGCGCGCGAAGAACATCGCATAGTTGGAGCCGACGCCCGCCACCAGCAGCAGCGCGACCAGGTGGAACAACGTCAGCGCGCCGGCGACGACCACCAGCGCGCCGGCGGCGACGGTCACCGCGGCGGCGAGCGCCACGACGATGCGCAGCACCGCCGCGGCCTTGCGCAGCCGCGCGGCGAGCAGCAGCACGATCAGCACCGCGCCAGCGACGGCCGCCCACACGGCCGTGCGGCGATACTCGGCGATCAGCCGCTCGACGTCGCCCTTCAGGTCGATCAGCGCCGCCCCGTGCGCAGCCACCGCTGCGCGCAGCGCATCGGCGCGCGCCGCGTCCACGCCGCGCAGCGTGATCAGCAACGCCACGCCCCCTGCGTGCGGCACCAGTTGCGCGCGCAGCCGCTGCCCGAGCGCGCTGCCGGCGTAATGATCGGCACCCACGAGCGGCGCCTGCCGCGCCCGCTCGACCGCATCGACGAACGGCGCGAACGCCGCCGCTTCGAAGTTGCTGCCGGCGAGCGCTGCCGCCAGCGCGGCCTGCAGCTCAGCGCGCGGCGGAAGCGCTGCCTGGCGCGCGCGCTGCGTGCGTTCGCTCGGCAGCAGGTCGGCGGGCGAATCGAAACCCGCGATCGCGCCGGCGTCGCGCAGCCCCTCGAGGGCCGGCCGCAGCGCCTCGGCGGCTTGCAGCGCCTGCTCCTGCGTGCCGCGCGGCAGCGCGATGACCCAGCGCAGCTCCGGCAGTCCGGCATCGCCGCGCAGGCGCGCGTCCAGTTCGCCCGCCGCGGCCGGCAGCGGCGAGATGGCTGCCAGCTCGTCGTTCCAGATCGAGCCGCCGCGCGCGAGAAGCGCCGCGCCCGACGCCACGACGGCAACGGCCACCAGCGCCTGCAGCGCGCGCAGCCAGCCCGTGCGCCGCGGCGGCCAATCGAGCGGCGGCAGCGACGGCGCAGACGGTAGCAGCGGCGGCAGATAGAAGCGGGCCACGCCGCCGGCGACCACGATGCCGACTAGCGAAAACACGCCCAGTTGCGCCAGGCCGCGAAAGCCCGACAGCATCATCGCGAGGAATCCGGCCGCCGACGTCAGCACCGCAAGCAGCAGCGCGCGCGCCAGCCTCGCCTCGCCCTGGGCGTCGCCGGCGCGCGGACGCTGCACATGGACGTAGATCGCGTAATCGACCGCCTCGCCGATCAGCGTCAGGCCGAAGCCGATCGTGATGCCGTGGATCTCTCCGAACGCCAACGCCACCGCCGCCAGCGCTGCCAGCGCGCCGCTGGCCACCGGCAGCGCGGCCAGCAGCAGGAAGCGCGGACTGCGCAGCGCGGCCAGAAGCAGCGCGCCGATCAACCCCGCGGCGAGCAGCGACAGGCGCTCGGCATCGCGCTCGATGCGCGCGCGCGACTCCACCGCGAACACGCCGGGGCCCGCCAGCTCGAGCGTCAGCCCCGGTGCCGCCTCGAGGGCGGCGAAGTGCGATTCGATCGCGCGCTTGGCCGCCCCCTGCGCCTCGATGTCGAACCCCGGCGCGCGCGTCTCGGCCAGCACGATCGCGCTGCGGCCGTCGGTCGTGAACCACGCGCCGTGCTGCGTGCGGGGTGCGGGAACCTGTGCCAGCCGCTGCGCGATCGCAAGCAGCTCGCCGGTCGGGTCGGCCGCCGCGAGCGGCCGCACCACGGGTGCCAGCGCCGAGGTCAACTGCGCTTGCAGCCGCGCGAATGCCGCGCGCAGTCCGTCGGCGGTGAACGCCTGCGGCGTCACCTGCGGGCTCAACAGATAGCGCCCCTCGAACAGCAACTGCCGTTCGCGTTCGAAGCCGGCCGGATCGCCGTCGGCGACGAACGCGAAGGCCGGGTCGGCGCGCAGCCGCGCCGCCAGCGCGCGCGCCGCCGCGGCGGCGTCTTCGCTGCGTGCGGCGCGCACGCCGATCAACACCAGGCGGGACGCGACGCCGTCGCGCAACTGCTCGGCGAGCAGCCGCTGCTCCGCCGTCGCGGGCCCCGGCAGGAAGGCGGCGATGTCGGTGACGACCGGTGCGCGTGCGACGATCCACGCGCACGCGGCCATCGCCGCGGCCCAGGCGAGCCAGCGCGCGCAAAGCTTCATCGGCGTGGCGTCAGCAGGATCTCGATACGATCGCCGCTCGCTTCGAGGATCTCGATGCGTTCGACCTCGCCCGCGGCGCCGGCCAGGCGAATCGACGCCGCCGGCGTCGGCTCGTCACGCGGGGCGAGTTCGACGCGCCAGCGCGGCGGCGGCTGCGTCAGTCGCACGGCGAAGCGGCGCTCGAGCGCGGCGAAATCGCCGGCCAGGATCGCGCGCAGCGCGTCGGCCAGCGCCGCCAGTTGCGGCTGCGCGGCGAGCGCCAGCCGGTGCGTCTGGGTCTTCCCGTCCTCGCCCCATGTGCGCACGGTCACCTGCTCGCCGTCGATGCGCACGTGCTCGCGCCGCGGCGACGTCAGGTCGCGCTCCAGCAGCGCCGGCGGCACGAAGCGCAGCGTTCCCCTCTGCTCGACCGGCTGGCGAAACAGCGCCGAGTGGCGCCGTTCGACGAAGCCCGCCACGCGCTCGCCCTGGGCGGCCAGCGAGGCGAATAGCGCTTCGAGCGCTCCCCGACCGTCCTCGGTAGGCGGATGTCTGGCGTCAGCCTTCCAGGGATCGCTGACCGCCGCCGCTGGCCTGTCAGCCTCGCGCTGCTGCGCCGACGCCGCAACGCTCGCAAGGGCGACAAACAGGCCGCCAAGAAACCCCTTCAAGCGGAGACCAATGTGCATCGCGACCCCATCGAGCCGGTAGCGCGGAGTCGGCTGCCGGCGGGCACCGCGGTACGAGGCGACGCTGAGATGGTATCGAGCCTTGAAGTTGTCCCGGCGAGCGCCGACTTGGAGCTTCGTGCGACCAGGAGCGGCAATCATCGCCGCG
>JAKANT010000141.1 GCA_021823635.1 Pseudomonadota bacterium | reverse complement strand
CGATCTAAGTTGGCCGCGTTCTTCAGCATCTCCATCGGCACGTGCATCGTGCCGTAGTTGCCGGACGAGCCGTACGAATACTTGGCCGGATGGCGGCGCAGGTCGGCGATGAATTCCTGCGCGGTGCGCCACGGGCTGTCGGCGCGCACGACCAGCACGGTCGGATCGGCCGTGAAGCGCGCGATCGGCACCAGTTGCTTCAGTTCGTACATCGGGGCCCGCTTCAGGATGCGGTCGGCTTCCGGGATGATCGAGATCGACGACAGCGCCAACAGCACCGTATGGCCGTCGGGCGCGGCCTTGGCCGCCGCCGCCATGCCGACACCGCCGCCCGCGCCGGCGCGGTTTTCCACCACGACCGGCTGTTTGAGCGTGCGCGACATCGCTTCCGCCACCGGCCGCGCGACGGTGTCGGCCACGCCGCCGGGCGGAAAGGGCACGATCATCGTGATCGGCCGGCTCGGGTAATCCTGCGCCTGCGCGGCGCATGACAGCAGCGCGAATGCCAGTACCGAGATCCATCGCTTCATCGATCGCTCCTCCTCTGGCCGTCGCCCGCTTCAGTCACCGAGCAGCGCGGCGGCGAAATCGTTGGCCGCGAACGGCTGCAAATCGTCGAGTCCTTCGCCCACACCGATGAAGTAGATCGGCAGCGGCCGCTCGGCCCGCTCGCGCGCCAGCGCCACCAGCACGCCGCCCTTGGCAGTGCCGTCCAGCTTGGTGACGATCAGCCCCGTCAGTCCGATCGCGGCGTCGAACGCCTTGACCTGCGCCAGCGCGTTCTGGCCGTTGGTGCCGTCCAGCACCAAAATCACTTCGTGCGGCGCGCCCGGCAGCGCCTTGTCGATCGCGCGCTTCACGCGCTTCAGTTCGTCCATCAGGTGAAGCTGCGTCGGCAACCGCCCGGCCGTGTCGGCGATCAACACGTCCAGGCCGCGCGCGCGCGCCGCGGTCACGGCGTCGAAGATCACCGCCGCCGGATCGCCGCTTTGCTGCGCGATCACTTCGACGCCGTTGCGCTGGCCCCAGATCGCGAGCTGCTCGCGCGCCGCCGCGCGAAACGTGTCGCCGGCGGCGAGCAGCACGGTCTTGCGCTGGTCGGCGAGCCAGTGCGCCAGCTTGCCAATCGAGGTCGTCTTGCCGGCGCCATTGACGCCCGCCACCATCACCACCAGCGGCCTGGCGCGATCGAGCGCGAGCGGACGTTCGCACGGCGCCAGCAGCGCCGCGATCTCATCGCGCAGCGCTTCGCGTACTTCGGGCGGCGTCTTCAACCCCTTGAGCTTTATGCGTGCGCGCAGCCTGTCCAGCAGCTCGCGCGTGGTGGCCACGCCGACGTCGGCCTGGATCAGCGCGACCTCAAGCTCCTCGAACAGTTGCTCGTCGATCACGCCGCCGGAAAACAGGCCGACCAGGTTCACGCGCGTGCGCGCCAAGCCCTCCTTCAGTCGTGCCAGCCAGCCGGGTTTGCCTATCATCGATCGATGCCAACGAGGGGAACGACACGCGCCGCAACGGGCGCGCGCAGTCTAACAACGCGCCGCGGCGCGCCGGGCCGCGTGCGCATCGTCGGGGGCGTCTGGAAGCGCACGCCGATCGCGGTCGCCGCCGTCGCCGGGCTGCGGCCCACGCCGGACCGCGTGCGCGAGACGGTTTTCAACTGGTTGGCGCACCTGCGCCCCGACACCGCATCGCTGCGCGGGTTGGATCTGTTCGCCGGCACCGGCGCGCTGGGCTTCGAACTGGCCTCGCGCGGGGCGCGCCATGTGCTGTTGGTCGAGCGCGACGCGCGCCTGCTGGCCGCCTTGCGCGCGCTGAAAGAAAGGCTCGCTGCGTCGCAGGTCGAGATCCGCGCCGGCGACGCGCTCGCCGTGGCGCGCGCGCTTGCGCCCGGCTCGTTCGACATCGTGTTCCTCGATCCGCCGTACGGCGCCGGGCTGCTCGAACCGGCGCTCGCCGAGGTGCGCCCGCTGCTCGCGCCGGGCGGGCTGATCTATGCGGAAGCGGACGCGCCGCTGACGGAAGAGGTCCTGCAGCCGTTGCGGCTGCGCGCCGTGCGCGCGCAGCGTGCCGGCCGCGTTTGTTTTCATCTGCTGAGTCCTGAATAATCCGCCGGCCGAAGGGAGGGGCCATGGTGATCGCCGTCTATCCGGGCACGTTCGATCCGCTGACGCGGGGCCACGAGGACATCGTCCGTCGCGCCGCCGGGCTGTTCACGAAACTGGTGGTCGGCATCGCCGACAGCCGGCAGAAAAGACCGTTTTTCACGCTCGAAGAACGGCTGGCCATCGCGCGCGAAGTGCTCGGCCATTACCCGAACGTCGAAGTCGGCGGCTTTCGCGGCCTGCTGAAAGACTTCGTGCGCGAGCAGAACGCGCGCGTGATCGTGCGCGGGCTGCGCGCGGTTAGCGATTTCGAGTACGAGTTCCAACTGGCCGGCATGAACCGCTATCTGCTGCCGGAGGTCGAGACCATGTTCATGACGCCGTCCGACCAGTACCAGTTCATCTCCGGCTCGATCGTGCGCGAGATCGCGATGTTGGGCGGCGACGTCAGCAAGTTCGTCTTTCCGTCGGTCGAGAAATGGCTGAAGGCGAAGCTGGCGCAACTGGGCGGAGCGCCGTCTGCGTGACGCCGCGCGCGCGCGCATCGAATGCGTCGACGCGCTGCGCGCGTTCGCGCTGATCGGCATCCTGCAGGTCAACATCCAGTCGTTCGTCTGGGGTGCGGGCGATCCGCTCGGCTATTTCCTGACGCCGCCGTCGACGGCCGACGCCGCCGTGCACGTGCTGATCGGCACGTTCGTGTCCACCAAGTTCATGTCGATCTTCGCCTTCTTGTTCGGCGTCGGCGCAGCGCTGCAGTTCGAATCGATCCGCAAGCGTGTCGCGGCGGCCGGCGCGGCGGCGGGCGGCGGCCTGGCGACGGCGAAGTCGGTCTACCGGCACCGCCTCGCATTCCTGCTCGCGGTCGGCCTCGCGCACGGCCTGCTGCTGTATCACGGCGACATCCTCGCGTTCTACGCGCTGTGCGGCTTCGCGCTCGTCCCTTTGCTTTCTTGGCGGCCGGCGGCGCTGGCGCGCGCCGCGCTCGCCTGCTGGATCGTCGCCGCGGCGCTGCTGCTCGCCGCCGCCGGCTTCAGCGAATTTCTGCGCCCTTGGGCCGCCGACGATCCGCGCATGGTGCCGGCCGAGGCGCTGCGCGCGTTCGAGACCTACGTCGAGGGCTCCTACCGCCAGCAGTTGCCGCAGCGCGCCGCCGACTACGCGAGCGTGATGACCTCGATCGTCGTGCTGTCGGTGCCGCACGTGCTCGGCCTGTTCTTGCTCGGCGTGCTGGCGGCTCGTCTCGGCTGGCTGACGCGGCCGCAGCGCCACGAGCGGCTGTGGCAGGCGGCGGCCACAATTGGGGTGGCCGCCGTTCCGTTCGCCGCCTACGGCGCGTGGCTGAACTTCGAGACCATGGCGCGCGAGCCCGGCGCGCCGAGCGCGGTCGGCTACACGCTGCAATTCTTCGGCGCGGCGATGGCGTGCCTGTACGTGGCCGCGTTCGTGCGGCTACGCGACGCGACGCCGGTTGCGGCCGCGATCCGCTGGCTGGCGCCCGCCGGCCGCATGCCGCTCACCAACTACCTGATGCAATCGCTGGCGATGGGCGCGCTGCTGTCCGGCTGGGGTCTGGGCCTCGGCGACGACCTGACACGCGCGCAACTGGCGCTGCTTGCGCTGGCGATCGTGGCCGTGCAACTGGCCGCCAGCCGCGCCTGGATCGCGCGTTTCGGGCAGGGGCCGTTGGAGGCGTGGTGGCGGCGCGCGACTTACCGCGGGCTGCGCCAGGCAGGGTCTTGAGACCGTTGCCCGATCAACGCGGCGCGCCGACCTCTTCGACCTTCAGCCAGACCGCGTGACGCCCGCTCTGGGCCCGGCTCTGCGCCGCCAACACGCTCCGCTCTTCTCTGTCGCTGCGCAGGTCGACGTCGCCGTCGGCGATCCACTCGCCGAGCCGGCCGCGCACCGTGGTCGAAAGCTGCGCGCGCTCCACTCCGCCGGCAGTCACCTCGGATTGCACCGGCACGAGCTCGATGGTCACCATTTCCCCCGACACCTGCGCCTGCGCGTGGAACCCCGTGACCGCCTCGTAGTAGACCGTGCCGCCGACTTCGGTGAGGCCCTGCGGCGTGACCACGAAACGGCGAAAAGCCAGTGGCACGGCGGTGCCGAGGGCGAGGTACGCGCGGCCGCCTTCCAGCACGCGAATGCGCTGCTCGCTGCCGCCGCTGTTCACCGTGCGCGCATTGCCGGCCTCTACTTGCAGGCCGCCGCTTATCCCCGCGCTGCCGACGGTCACGCTGCCGCGAGCGCCGGCGTGCTGCTCGACGCGCGTATCGGCGCGGTCCTGGCGCACCGTGATCAGCAGTTCGCGCGGCGCGCGGTCGAGCGTCTCGAGCAACTGCCGGATCTCGCGCGCGTTGGCCGGCGAAGTGCGCAGGAACAACTGGTGCCCTTGCCCGGTCAGCGCGCCGCCGGGCGCGACGAAGGGCCGCAGCAGGGGCAAGAGCTCTTCCGCGCGCCGGTAACGCAGCGCGATGATTTCGATCTCCTGCGCGCGGCCGGCCCCGCCGGCCACCGAGGCGACGGCGGCGGCGAGCAGGGCACGCCGCAGCGCATTCATAGGTCGAGCTCGATCTCCACGGCATCGCCGACGCGCAGCTCGGCGCCGGCGCCCTCGGCGACGATGGCGTTGACGCCGAACATCACGCCGTCGTCGAAGCGGCGATATTCGGCCAGCGCATCCGGCACGCGCGGCGAGAACTCGCCGCTGGCGGGATCCACCCCTGGCACCGTGCAGCGCGCGCAGCGCTTCACCAGCCGCAGCATGGCGCCGTCGGCGCGCAGAGTTTTGACGTAGTCCTCCTCGTAGGCCGCCAGACCGTCGAGCACGATGTTGGGCCTGAAGCGCTCCATGCCGATCGGTGCGCCGCGCGCCGCCAGGCGCGCGTTCAGATCGGCGAGCGACGCGGTATTCGTGACCAGCAACGGAAAGGCGTCGGCGAACTTGTACGGCGCTTCGAATGGCGCCGTATAGCGCGCGTTCGCGAGCCGGCGATGCTCCGGATCGAAGCGCAGCAGCCGCGCGGGCCGGCCGAGATAGCTGCTGAACCAGGCATCGGCCACCTCGCCCTGCGTGACCGCGGCCACCGTGTCGTCCCACACGCGCGCTTGCACGACATCGCCCTCGGAGGCGAACGGCACCTCCAGCAGCAGCATGCCGGGCGCCTTCAACTGCAGGTGCGTGCTGGTCAGCCGCGTTTCGATCAACGCCATCTTCGGGGACTCACGCTGACTGAGGAATTCGCCGCGCTCGTCGACCACCACCCATTCGCGGTCGCCGATCGCTGCACCGTCCGGATCGATCACCAGACCGGTCGGGGCGAGTGCCGCGCGCGCAAGCGCGATGCCTCGGCAACCCTTGACTGGGTAGATGGCCAACTGGGCGATTCGCACCGTCATCTTCTCAGCAATCCTTTCAGCGCGTCGCGCGCGCTCTCCTTCAGTTTCTGCTCGGCCTGCTCTGCGACCCGAGATTTGAGCGCCTCCTGCGCCGCCTCGCGCCAGTCGATGTTCCAGGCCAGCTTCTCGAACGGGCCCGAAAGTTTGACCGGCACCGTCACCCCCCGCAACTCGTTGACCGGCCGTCCTGCCCCTTGAGCGTTCC
>JAKANT010000140.1 GCA_021823635.1 Pseudomonadota bacterium | reverse complement strand
GGTGGCGATGGCCGCCATGTAGCCGTCGACCAACTCTTTCGGAGGGTCAAGGCCGGCCGCTTCAAGCTCTCGCAGGAACTCCTGCTCGATCCGGCGTTTGGCAGACTGTCTCATTTTTGCAACAACTGCACCAAAAAGTGCGTGTGGGGGCAGCGGGCGGTGCCCACACTGAAAGTGGTAGAGATTTCACCCCCCCTCCCCCTCCAGCTCCGCGATCGCAAAGCTCTACCTCCACGTAGACCTCTTGCGCGTGGGCGTGCTCGCGCTGCGCAACCGGCGAAGCTCCTCGCGCACTTGGCGCGGCAGCGGCCGGCTCGGCGGCGGCGGAAGGCGCAGACCCCAGCATTCGGCTTCGCGCAGCAGCTGCCGCAGCAGCTGGCGCTCAAGCACGGTGCCTCTCCAGAAGGTGGCCAATCCCGTTTCGGTCACGCGACGCATACAACCTCACTGCAGGAATTCGACGCGGTTAACGGCCGCAAGCGCGACAGCCTCGCGCAGCGGCAAGTCGATGATGCGGCCGGGCGGCACGCCGTCGACGTCCCCGAGCGTGCGAACCTTCACGGCGGCTGTTGCGTCCGGTTCCGGCAACAACGCAAGCTCGTCGCGCGCGACCTCATCGGAGATTGCCTTTGCGGCCTGCTGCAATACGACTTTTGTCACGCCGGCGAAGTTGGCAGACATGGGCGCAAGCGCCGCCCCAGCCCGGCGCGCACTGGCGAACTCAGCTTCGAGCGCTTCGACTTTCTCTCGAAGAGCGCCCATCGCCACGGCAACTGCTTTTTTTGCCTCTAACACTCGCGGCAGCGCGGCTCTCCACACGGCAGCGGCGGCGGCGTGCTGCTCGCGTCTGGCCTCTTCTTCCGCGTCGGCGCGCAGCGCCTCGATCCGGCGCAACCTGCCCTCCGCACGTTCCAAGTCGGCGCGGCGCGACACGTCGTCACGGTCCGCGAGCGCGGCTGCCACGCGCGCAGACAGCGGCGCATCGCGCACGGTCGGCGCACTTAGTTCAGCTCTCAGCACATCGATTTCGGCTCGAAGGCGCTCGGCTTCGGCGCGCAAAGCGGAAGCGGCGGCTGTAGCAGAACCGCCAGCAATTGTTGCCTTATCTCTGGTCATCGTTCCTCCTGTGGCCGGTCATCGCCGGCGGTGTTGAAAAACAAGTCGGCATCGCTCGTCGGCCGCGCAAGCGGCATGAACAGCGGCGGCTCGCCCAGCTCCTCGCGTGCGGCTCGGTCGAGCAGCCGGGCGATCAGCTCGGCCAGCAGGCGAGCCGGCGCAAGGTCGCGGCTCATGGCTTCTGCTCCACGCTGCGGCGCGCAGCCAGCCGCAAAAGCCGCTCGGCGGCCCATCGTTGCCAATCCTCAAGTGACGGCCAGGCGCTGCCGTCGGTGCTTTCGACGTGACCGTCGGCGAAGACAACGGCGTGATCGCAGTCAAGGCGGTACGTCCGGTGATCTTGCTCGCCGATAGTGACCGGGGCCGCGTAGACGGCGCGCTTGTCGCCGGCTTCCTCGTCGACCTGTACTTCCCACGCGACCACGGTCGCGAAAGTGAAGAAGACAGGGTCTTGCTGGTCTTCGCTGTCAAAGTGCGCGGTCACCAGCCTGGCACCAGCGCTGGCGGCTACGAAGTGCACCGATTCATGCATGGCCGCCCCCTGCGGCGAATTCGAGAAGCGCCCTCAGCTGCCGCCGCGCGCGGTCGGCATCGGCCGCCATGTCGGCAGTCCAGCCCTGGCAGTCGGCCTGCGACCAGCCGAGCACGCGCCGCGCCCGGTCGAGCAACTCCCGATCGCCGGCGGCCAGCCCGTCGTCGGCCGCCGAAGATGCAAACCCAGCCGAAGGTGCATGAAGATGCAAAGACTGAATGCTTGCGTCTTCGTGCATCTTCGGGGCGCCTTGCATCTTCGGCGGGAGCGCCCAAACCCAGCCGCCAGCCATCCCGACCTTCCGTCGGTCCACGCCGAGCCGTCTCGAGGCCTCCTGAACCGTTCGCCAGGCCAAGCCGGCGCCGTCAGCGCTGCGACGAATGTCGCGCGCGAGCACTGGCCCAGCGGCCAGCTCTTCCGTCAAAAACGCCACCGCCTCCTCGATGGCGCCGCGGTCGCCGTCCGCGGGTGGCTCGGCTGCCGCGAGCAGGTCGCGCGCTGTGCCATCGAGCCGCTCGGCCCACACAATGCGGGTCGCGATCGCTCCTGCGCCCCCGGGTACCTCGACCGCCTCTAAATTGAAGCGAAAACCGCCGCCGTCAGCACCGAGATTCGACTTTGCCTTCGCCAGCACGCGGCCGCCGCCCTGATCGTCAGGCAGCTTCGCTGCCGCGAGCACCACGCGCGCCGCCGCTCCGAAGGCCAGGCTTCCGTTTACGCGCTCCACGGGATCGCGGCCAGCCGTTCCTTTCGTGAAATGCGTGACGCCCACTATGGCGCAGCCGATCTCCGCTCCTAGGTCGGCCAGCGGCTGCAAGGATCTTCTGGTTTCCGCGTTTTTATGAGAATCGCCAATGATCGCGGCCACAATCGGGTCGACGACAAGCAGCTGCGGCGTAACGCGTTTGGCGCGCAGCGCCTCACGCAGAAGCGGCACATCGCGCGCCGGATCGAATGGTCGCGGGCCATCTGGGTCGCTTACCGGCCCGACGAAGTGCACGCGCGACAAGTCAGCGCCCATTGCAGCGAGCCGCGGCACCAATGTGTCGCCGACGCCATCTTCGGCGGACCAGACCATCACGTCGCCGACCTCGGCGCGCGTGCCGTCAGGCCACCGGCCGCCGGCCGTGATCGTCGCCGCGAACGCAAGCGCCAGCGTCGTTTTACCAGCGCCTGGAGCGCCGGCGAGGATGTGCAGCTTGCCCGCCGCGAGCCAGCCCTCCCACAGCCAGCGTACCGGCTCGATCTTCACGTCGCGCGCGCATAGCAGCTCGACGTGCGGCGCGTCGGCCATGACGGATGTGCACTCGCCCGCGGAACGCCGCGCCAGCGCCATCAGATCGGCCGCCGTCGCGCCCGGATGCGCGCGCAGGTAATCGATCACGTCGCCACCCTTCGGCAGCCCCAGCGGCTCGATCTCGACGATCTCGACCCGGCAGCCGAGCGCCAGCAGCTTTGCCGCCACCCGCTCGCCGTGGGCACGACCCGGATCATCGTTGTCGGGCCAGATGATGACGTGTCGACCGCGCAGCGGCTCGAAGTCGCGTCGGTCGTCGTCGTTCGCGCCGCCGGCGGTCGTCGCGACCAGACCGAGCCGAGCAAGAGAATCAGCGCAAAGTTCGCCTTCTGTGAACCAAACCGCCACCGAGCGATCCGCCCTGACGATCTCGTGCATCCGGTAGATCGGTTTGCCACGGCCGCCGAACTCGGGCTCACCGATCGCGTAGATCATCCCGTCGCGGCGCATCGGGCGGATCCACTTACTGCCGTCAGGCAGCCGCACCCTGATACGCCAGAACAGCGGCGTGCCGCTTTCATCGGTGTAGGCGTGCAACGCTTCCGGCGCATAGTTGCCGTGCCCGAGCTTTTCGTCGCACAAACGCCGCGCGGCGGGCTGCGGCGGCACGGGCGGGCCGTGCAGCACCGCGTGCAACGGCATGTCGCCCGCTTTCACGGCCGAACTCCGCGCCGGCGCACGCGCTCATCCGCGGGAAACAGCGCCGACCACCGCAGGTTAAGCGCTGCGAGCACGGCCCGCGTGTCGCAGCTCGCGAAGCAGTGAACAAGCACGCGGCCGTCGGGCGTTTCGCGCACAGACAGCGACGCGCGGTGGTCGTCGTGCGCAGGACACCGCGCCACCCAGCGGCCGTCGCCGACACGACGAACGCCGTCGAGACGGCGCAGCAGGTCGTCGGCCGGCACGGTCAGCCTCGCTTACTGCGGCGCTCGATCGCACCGAGCACAAGCGACGCGCGTTCATTGCCGGGCGAAACCGCGCGCGCGGTCGTTTCGCGCACCAACCGCAGCGCCTCGCGCTCGAACCGCGGCATAACCGCGTGCCAGCGGCCACGAAGACGTAGTACTGCCCCGCGCTCGACAAGCTCACGCGCGTGCTGCCTCAAGAACCAGCGGGCTGACGATTCCGTTGGAAAAATGCGCCGAATTTCGTCGGCAGCCTCGCCATCCCGGCCAAAAAGTTGAACGAGTCGCTGGTGATTCATGCCAAGCCCCTTTTGCTGCCGCGTTCCCCCGCGGCGCGCGAACTGTCGCCGAAATCCGCCGTGCCGGCGCACGGCCATCGGCGCAAAAGGGCTTGGTTTTTGCGCTACTTCAGCGCGCGTTCGACGGTCTCCGTCGAGACTCCGAGGCGGCGGGCGAGGCGCGCGACGGCGCTGCTGCGTGCGCGGCGCGGGTCGCGGCCGATTGTGTCGAGTCGGTATTGCGCGAGAAGCGCGTCGATGCGTGGGTCTTTGCGTGCTGCGGCGACCAGGCGATTTGCTGCGCGTGCTGCCGACACGCCGCGGATCGCTTTCAGCACCTTGCCGCGAATGCTCGGGCGCTGCTGCATCGCGTGTTCGGCGATCGCGCGCAGGAAGCCGGGCGGCGGTTCGCCTCGGGCGCGTGCGCGCTCGACAGCCAGCCTAACTGCGAGCGCGACATAGTCCCTTTGCAATGCGGTTAGCGCGCGCGGCCTTCCAAGCGGCTTGGCCCGATGGTCCGCCCACGCGCCGGCAACCAGCACCGCGAACACGCGCTGCGCCAGTTCGGGCGGCAGGTCGGCCGGCGCGCGCCCGCCGGCGATCATCGCAAGCTTGTACGCCAGCCGCGACGGGTCGCCGCGCATCGCTTCGGCGATCAACGTTTCCCAGTCGCGCCGCGCCAGCTCGGGCGGCGTTGCGACGATCGCCGCCTTCGATTCATCGGTCGGCGTTGCGTTGCTCACGCGATGCGGCCAAAGGCGGATTCGATGATGCGCCGCCGGCTGTCGATCGATAGGTGCGAGTACCGCCGCACCATCGCCAGCGTTTTGTGGCCGAGCGTTTCGGCGATTTCGAGCAGCGACGCGCCGTTTTGTGCCAGATACGAGGCGCAGCAATGCCGCAGGTCGTGAAAACGGAAGTTTTCGATGCGGGCGTTCTTCAGGCAGCGCCGCCACGCTTCGGTGATCACGTATGGCCGCGTCTGGTCGCGTTTACCTGGGAAAACCAAAGCGTCGGGCGCGCCGGCGAAGCGCCGGAGTTCTGCGACGGCCGCATCGGTCAGCACAAGCGTGCGCGGTTCGCCATTTTTCGATGTCTCGATGCGAATCACGCGCGCTTGCAGGTCGACGCTGCGCCAGCGCAGGTTGAGCAGTTCGCCGCGCCGGGCGCCCGTCGTCAGCGCGAGCAGGATCAGCAGATACAGGCGCGGCCATACGCTGATGCGCGCGGCGGCCAGCAGCCGCTTCGTTTCGTCCGGCGACAGAAACCGCACGCGCGCGTTGCGCTCTGGAAACGCCGGCACCAACCCGCCGCGCAGCGGGTGCTGCCAGCCCTTCGGCGTGAGGCGCTTGCGCATCGCCCACGTCATCACCGCCGAAAGCGCCGCCCGGTAGCGGTTCAGCGTCGCCGGCGACTTCGGCCCGCACGGCAGGAACACGCGCCCGCCGTGCACCGGATCGCGGCGCGCTTTGAGCGCCGGCGTCGATGCCAGGTAGTCGAGCTCGACGGCCACAACGTCGGCATCCACGTCGCGCAGGCGCAGGTGCCCGATGCGCTCGCGCCAGAAGCGCAGCAGCGTCACGATGCCC
>JAKANT010000139.1 GCA_021823635.1 Pseudomonadota bacterium | reverse complement strand
GCTTACGCGCCGCTCGTCAAGGACCAGGCCGGCGACTGGCGCGGCGTCGTGACCGGCGACCTGCATAACCAGTATCTGATGCTGTGGGTGGAAGCCGGCTTGGCCGGACTGCTCGCCTTCTTCACGGTCCTGCTCGGTGCCTGGCGTCAGCCCGCCGCCGAGCCGTGGCGCAGCATGGGTGTGGCGATCCTCGCGGGCTGGTGCGTCAACAGCCTATTCAGCTCGCACTTCGGAACCTTCAGCGAAGGGCATCTGATCGCGCTGCTGCTCGGCATCCTGCTCGCCGTGCGGGCGCAGCCGGCGCGCGCCTAAGCGGGCTCGGAAAGCGCGCGTCGCACCGTGCCGTACACCTGATCGACGGTCGGCCAGCCATCGGGTCCTCCCACCAGCGTGACCCGACTGCCGCGGGGACGCGTGCGTTGCGGGTCGGTGACGCCGAACACGCTCACCAGCGACGCGCCGACCGCGGCGGCCAGATGACCGGCGCCGCTGTCGTTGGCGACGACCAGTCGCGCCTGGGCGAGCAAGGCGGCGAACGTGCCGACGTCCGTCTCCGGCAGCACGGTCACGGTCGGCACCGCGCGCAGCACCGCTTCGCGTTCGCCGGGGCCAGGGCAGGCGACGACGACATGTCCGTCGGATTGCAGCCGCGCGGCGAGCGCGCCGAATCCGGGCCACGCCTTGACCTTGCCCTTGTGCAGTCCGACCGCCACCGGGCACAGTTGCACGAACTGGCCTGCGATGCCGGCGTCGCGAAGTATCCGCTGCGCGCGTGCCCGAGCCTCGGGGGTCAGCCGCAGCGCGGGCGGCGTAGGCGACGCGTCGCGTACGCCGGTCACGGCCTGCGCGAGCGCGAAGTAGTACTCGACCATATGCAGCGGCGGCGGTACCGGTAACGCGCGTTTCAGCAGCAAGTGACGGGCGTCGGTCGCGTAGCCGATCGGGTGCAGTCCGGCGAGCCGGCAGGCAAGCGCGCTGGAAAAAGAGTTCGTCAGCAGCAGCGCGCACAGCGTGCGCCCGCCGCGCGCGTGCCGGAAAGCCTGCGCCTGCGCGCGCAGCCCGCCAGACAACGCGACGACCTCGTCCGGGTACGCGGCGAGCAGCGATCTCGCCCAGGGACGGCCGGCGGTGACGAGCGCGAAGCCCTGCGCGCGCAGGTGGTCGAGCGCAGGCAGGCTCATGCACACGTCGCCGAGGTGATTCGGCAGACGGACGAACAGGCGGCCCATCGAAGGTGAGGGATCGGCGGCTGGCGCGTGCGGCCGCGCGGCGTCCATCGCCTACACTTGCCGCCCGCGGCGCCGCGATTGTAGGGGCGGCGTTGCGCCCGATGGCCGCTCATTCGCTGCTCGCCGATCCGATCTTTCGCCGCCTGCTGCGGTTGGTGCTCGCCCACAAAGGCGTGCTCGCCGTGGCGGTGGTGGCGATGGCCTTGACCGCCGCCACCGAGCCCCTGATCGCGCGCATGACCGGGTTGTTCCTCGATCAGGGCTTCTACCAGCGCAGTCCGTCGGCGGCGCTGTGGGTGCCGCTCGGTTTCGTCGGCATCTTCGTGCTGCGCGGACTGACCAGCTTCGCCAGCGGTTATCTGTTGAACCGCGTGTCGCAGGACGTGTTGCTGCAGTTACGCGGGCAGATGTTCGAGCGCGTTCTCGGCTGGCCGCAGACGACGTTGGAGAACACGCCGTCGGGCACCGTCGTCGCTAAGTTCGTCAACGAGGCCACCAACGCGCTGAACCTCGCGGCCGAATCGCTGACGATCGCGGTGCGCGATTCGCTGTCGGTGTTGGCGCTGCTGGCGGTACTGCTGTATTTCAACTGGCAACTGACGCTCGCCATCCTGCTGGTGGCGCCGCCGATCGCATTCGCGCTGCGCGCGTTTGCGCGCCGCCTGCGGCGGCTGAATTTGGAGAACCAGGCGATGGTCGGCGAGATGACGCGCGCGGTACAGGAAGCGCTGGACGGCGCGCGCGTGATCAAGGTGTACGAGGGCCAGGCCTACGAACACGAGCGCTTCGCGCGCATCAACCAGCGGCTGCGCCGCTACGCGATGCGCATGCAGGTCGGCTATTCGGGCGCCACGCCGGCGACGCAGATCATCGCCGCCGTCGGACTGGCGATCGTGATCGGCATCGCGCTCGCGCAGGCGCAGGCGGCGCGCCTGTCGGCCGGCGATTTCGTCACTTTCCTGACCGCCGCGCTGCTGTTGCTGCCGCCGCTGCGCCATCTGGCATCGCTCAGCGGGCCGCTGGCGCGCATGCTGGCCGCCGCCGAAAGCGTGTTCGCGCTGATCGACTCGCCGACCGAATCCGAGACGGGCACGCGCGTGATCGACCGCGCGCAAGGCGCGATCGATTTCGACCGCGTGACCGCGCAATACCCGGCCGCGTCCGCACCGGCGTTGCGGGACTTTTCGCTCGCTGTCGCGCCGGGCGAGCTAATCGCGCTGGTCGGCCCCTCCGGCGCCGGCAAGACGACGCTGATCAACCTGCTGCCGCGCTTCATCGAGCCCGTGGCCGGCGAGATCCGTCTCGACGGCATTCCGATCCGCGAGCTGACGCGCGCCAGCCTGCGGCGCCAGATCGCGCTGGTGTCGCAGGACACGGTCCTGTTCGACGACACGATCGCCGCCAACATCGCCTACGGCGCGCAGCGCGGGGCCACGCTGGCGCAGATTCGCGCCGCGGCGGAGGCCGCCTATCTGCTGCCGTTCATCGAAAGCCTGCCGCAGGGCTTCGACACGCGCATCGGCGAAAACGCGGTCAAGCTCTCCGGCGGCCAGCGCCAGCGCCTTTCGATCGCGCGCGCGTTGCTGAAGGACGCGCCGGTGCTGCTGCTCGACGAGGCCACGTCCGCGCTCGATTCGGAATCCGAGCGCTTCATCCAACTCTCGCTCGCGCGCTTGATGCGCGGCCGCACCACGTTCGTCGTCGCGCACCGGCTGTCGACGATCGAGGCGGCCTCGCGCATCGTCGTGCTGGAAGCGGGCCGCATCGTCGAGATCGGGCGGCATGCCGAGTTGCTGGCACGCGGCGGCCTGTACGCGCACCTGTGTCGCATTCAATACAGCGCCAGACACGAGGAGGTCGTCTCATGAAAGCGCCGATTACCCGCTTCCCCGTACCGGAATTGAAAGATCTGCCCGAGGACATCCGCGCGCGCATCCTCGCCGTGCAGGAAAAATCCGGTTTCGTTCCCAACGTCTTCTTGGCGCTGGCGCACCGGCCGGCCGAGTTCCGCGCGTTCTTCGCCTATCACGATGCGCTGATGGAGAAGGAGGGCGGGCTGACCAAGGCCGAGCGCGAGATGATCGTCGTGGCGACGAGCGGTGCGAACCGCTGCCAGTACTGCGTCGTCGCGCACGGCGCGATCCTGCGCATCCGCGCCAAGAACCCGTACGTCGCCGACCAGTTGGCGATCAACTACCGCAAGGCCGACATCACGCCGCGGCAGCGCGCGATGCTCGACTTCGCGATGAAGGTGGCGCTGGCGTCGCACATGGTCGAAGACGCCGATTTCGCGGCACTGCGCGGGCACGGTTTCTCGGACGACGACATCTGGGACATCGGCGCGATCGCCGCCTTCTTCGCGATGTCGAACCGGCTGGCGAACCTAGGGTCGATCCGGCCGAACGACGAGTTCTATCTGCTCGGCCGCGTGCCGAAAGGAGCGTGAGCGTGAAACTGTCCGTCATCGGTACCGGTTACGTCGGTCTGGTCACCGGCGCCTGCCTGGCCGACGTCGGCAACGACGTGCTGTGCCTCGACGTGGACGCGGACAAGATCCGACGCCTTCGCGCCGGCGACATCCCGATCCACGAACCGGGGTTGGATCAGGTGGTGGCGCGAGGCGTGGCGGCTGGCCGGCTGCGCTTCACGACCGACTACGCGGAAGCGGTCGAGCATGCCGGCGTCATCTTCATCGCGGTGGGCACGCCGTCGGACGAAGACGGCTCGGCCGACTTATCGCACGTGCTCGCCTGCGCGCGAGAGCTCGGCCGCCGCATCGAACGCGACACGCTGGTCGTCGTCAAGTCGACGGTTCCGGTCGGCACCAACGACCGCGTGCGCGCGGCGCTCGCCGAAGAGCTGGCGGCGCGCGGCGTTCGCTGCAAGGTCACGACCGCCTCCAATCCCGAGTTCCTGAAGGAGGGCTTCGCGGTCGACGACTTCATGCGCCCCGACCGCATCATCGTCGGGGTGGACGACGCTCACGCGGCCGACGTGCTGCGCGCGCTGTATGCGCCATTTAACCGCAACCGCGACCGATTGCAGATCATGGACGTGCGCTCGGCAGAGTTCACGAAGTACGCGGCCAACGCGATGCTCGCAGTCCGCATCTCGTTCATGAACGAGATGGCGAACCTGGCCGACCGGCTCGGCGTGGACATCGAGCACGTGCGGCACGGCATCGGCGCCGACCCGCGTATCGGGCCGCACTTTCTGTATGCGGGCGTGGGCTTCGGCGGCTCCTGCTTTCCGAAGGATCTGCGGGCGCTGATCCATACCGCCGAGCAGAGCGGCGAGCCGGCCGCGATCCTGCGCGCCGCCATGCAGGCCAATGCCCGTCAACGGCGTGTGCTGGCGGACAAGATCGCGCGCTTCTTCGACGGCCGACTGGCGGGCCGAACGATCGCGCTCTGGGGCCTGGCGTTCAAAGCCAACACCGACGACATGCGCGAAGCCTCGAGCCTCGCCATCATCGAGGCGCTCGCCGCCGCCGGCGCGCACGTGCGCGCCTACGATCCGGCGGCGATGGACAACGCGCGGCGGCTGCTGGCGGGCCGCACCGGCATCGAGTTCGCGCCGTCGGCGCGCGCCGCGGCCGAAGGCGCCGATGCGCTGGCGGTGGTGACCGAGTGGCTCGAGTTCCGCAGCCCGGACTTCGACTGGCTGGCGCGCACGCTGCAGTCGAAAGCGGTGTTCGACGGCCGCAACCTGTACGACCCGGCGACGGTGCGCGCCGCGGGGCTCGCCTACTTCGGCATCGGCCGGCCATGATCCTCGTGACAGGTGCCGCCGGTTTCATCGGCTTCCATGTCGCGCGCGCGCTGCTGGCGCGAGGGCAGCACGTACTGGGGCTTGACAGCGTCAACGACTACTACGACCCGGCACTCAAGCACGCGCGGCTGACCCAACTCGAAGACGCGCGCTTCGTGTTCGAGCGCTGCGATCTGGCCGACCGCGCGGCCGTGCAGGCCGTGTTCGCCCGCCACCGTGTGGAAGCGGTCGTGCATCTGGCGGCGCAGGCGGGGGTGCGCTACTCGCTGACGCATCCGCACGCATACGTCGAGGCGAACGTCGCAGGCTTCCTGAACCTGCTCGAAGCGCTTCGCGCGCATCCCGTGCGTCACGCCGTCTATGCCTCGACTTCGAGCGTTTACGGCGCCAACGTCAAGCAGCCGTTCGCGGTCGAAGACCGCGTGGACAGGCCGGTCAGCCTGTACGCGGCGACCAAACGCGCCGACGAGCTGATGGCCTACGTGTACGCGCGCCAGTTCGGGCTGGTGCTGACGGGCCTGCGCTTCTTCACCGTGTACGGCCCCTGGGGGCGGCCGGACATGGCGGCGTTCAAGTTCACCCGCGCGATCCTCGCCGGCGAACCGATCGAGGTCTACAACCACGGCGACATGAAGCGGGACTTCACCTACATCGACGACATCGTCGATGGCGTGCTGCGCGTGCTGGACCGCGCGCCGGCGCCGGACGAAGACGGCGTGCCG
>JAKANT010000138.1 GCA_021823635.1 Pseudomonadota bacterium | reverse complement strand
ATCTGCGCCGCCTCCAGCAGCGTGGCGGCCGCCTGCTTCTCGCCTTCGGCGTGGATGATCTTGGCGCGCCGCTCGCGCTCGGCCTCGGCCTGACGGGCGATCGCGCGCACCATCGATTCGTTCAGGTCCACGTGCTTGATCTCGACGTTGGTGACCTTGATGCCCCAGGCGTCGGTCTGCGCATCGAGGATCCTCTGGATGTCGAGGTTCAGCTTCTCGCGCTCGGCCAGCATTTCGTCCAGTTCGTGTTTGCCGAGCACCGCGCGCAGCGTGGTCTGCGCCAGCTGGCTGGTGGCGAGCAGGTATTTCTCGACCTGGATGATCGCCTTCTGCGGGTCGATGACGCGGAAATAGACGACCGCGTTGACCTTCACCGACACGTTGTCGCGCGAGATCACGTCCTGCGCCGGCACGTCCATCGTCACCACGCGCAGATCGACCCGCTCCATCTGCATGATGCCGGGGATCACGATGATCAGCCCCGGCCCCTTGACGCGCCAGAAGCGGCCGAGCAGGAACACCACGCCGCGCTCGTATTCGCGCAGCACGCGGATCGACGAAAAAAGCAGCGCCAGCAGGAAAAACAGCAGCGTCAGAAAGCCAAACTGCACCTCGAAGAACATCGCCTTCTCCTTCTCAGGACTCCTTGTCCACCGCCAGCGTCAGGCCTTCGACCGCCCGCACGCGCACGCGGTCGCCGGGCGCGAGCGGCTGCGCCGCGCGCACGCGCCAGCGCTCGCCTTCGACGAGCGCCCACGCTTCGCCGTCTTCGACCGCCACCTCGGTGCCGCGCTCGCCGACCAACTGCTCGCGCCCGCTCACCACCGGGCGCCGGCGCGAGCGCAGCGCGAAGGCACCGAAGGCGAAGATCGCCGCAGCGCTGGTGACCGCGATCGCCACCAGCACCGACAGCGGGATGCCGTAGCCGACCGCCTCGGGGTCGAACAGCATCAGCCCGCCGACCACGAACGCGATGATGCCGCCCACGCCCAGCACGCCGAAGCCGCCGATGAACACCTCGGCGATCATCAGCGCGGCGCCGAGCAGCAGCAGCGCCACGCCGGCCCAATTGACCGGCAAAAGCTGAAACGCGTACAGGCCCAGCAGCAGCGAGATCGCGCCGGCCACGCCCGGCACGCCGAAGCCGGGGCTGGTGAACTCGACGAACAGGCCGTAGACGCCGATCATCATCAGTACGACCGCCACGGTCGGATTGGACAACACGGCGAGCAGCTTGCTCTTCCAGTCGGGCTCGAGCCGTTCGATCTTCGCGCCCGCCAGCGCGAGCTTCAGGCGGCCGGCGGCGAGCGTCACCTCGCGGCCGTCGATCTTCTTCAGCAGTTCCGGCACGTCGGCGGCGATGACGTCGATCACGCCGCCTTTCAGCGCGTCCTCGGCCGGCAGGCTGCGCGCTTCGCGCACGGCCTTTTCCGCGAAGTCGGCGTTGCGGTTGCGCAGTTGCGCGAGCGAGCGGATGTAGGCGGCGGCGTCGTTGATCGCTTTCTCGCTCATCGCGTCGCGCGGGCCGCCCCGAGCGTCCTTGTCGTCTTTGTCGTCTTTCTTGCGCTCGTCGCGCGGCGCAGCGGGCGCGCCCGGGGCGCCGATCGCCACCGGCGTGGCGGCGCCGAGGTTGGTGGCCGGCGCCATCGCCGCGATGTGGCTCGCGTACAGGATGTAGGTGCCGGCGCTGGCGGCGCGCGCGCCTTCCGGCGCGACGAAGGTGACGACCGGAATCGGCGAGGCGAGGATGTCCTTGATGATCGTGCGCATCGAGGTGTCCAGCCCGCCCGGCGTGTCCAGTTCGATCACCACCAGCCGTGCGCCGCGCGCGCGCGCGCGGTCCAGCCCGCGGTGGATGAAGTCTGCCGTCGCCGGACCGATCACGCCGTCCACTGCCAGCACCAGCACCGGGCGCTCGCTGGCGGCGTCCTTGCCCGCCTGCTTGTCGGCCTGCGCCGAGGCGAAGGACAGCGCGGCCAGTGCCGCCGCCGCGCCGGCCAGCCATCTCGGAGTTCGCGCACGCATCGCTGTCTCCCGCCGCTTCCGTCACCTGCGCGTCACATCCGTTGCATGCCGCGCCGGCGCAGCCAAGCCTTCTCCGCTTCGACCGCGCCGAACAGCAGCACCGCCAGCGCGCCGATCACGACCCAGGTGCCGGGTGTGGGCGCGGCGGTGCCGAACAGCAGGTGCGCGAACGGCGCGAACGTGAAGCCCGCTTGCAGCAGCGCCAGCAGCGCCGCCACCGCGAGCGCGATGCGGTTGCCGGTCAGCGTCTCGCGCGACCATGACGACTCGATGAAATGGCGGACATTGAAAAGGTACAGCAGTTCGCCTGCCACGATCATGTTCACCGCCGCTGTCCGTGCCGCCGCGAGCGAGCCGCTTGCGGCGAGCTCCCATTCGAAGGCGGCAAACACGGCCGCCACCATCAGTACGCTCACGTACACGATACGCGACGCCAGCGGGCGTGTGATCAGCGGCTCGGCCGGCGCGCGCGGCGGGCGCGCCATCACGTCCGGCTCGGCCGGTTCGAATGCGAGGGCGAGGGCCAACGTCACCGTGGTGACCATGTTCACCCACAGGATCTGCGCCGCCGTGACCGGCAACGCCAGCCCCAGCAGCACCGCGAGCAGGATCACGCCGGCCTGGCCGCCGTTGGTCGGCAGCACGAACAGCAGCGATTTCTTGATGTTGTCGTAGATGACGCGGCCTTCGCGCACCGCGTTGGCGATGGATGCGAAGTTGTCGTCGGCGAGCACGATCTCGGCCGCTTCCTTGGCCGCGTCCGTTCCCTTCTTTCCCATCGCCACGCCGATGTCGGCGCGCTTCAGCGCCGGCGCGTCGTTGGCGCCGTCGCCGGTCATCGCCACGATCTCGCCGCCCGCCTGCAGCGCCATCACCAGCCGCAGTTTGTGCTCCGGGCTGGCGCGCGCGACGACGTCGGTCGCGGCCAGCCGCGCCGCCAGTTGCGCCTCGGCAAGCGCCTCGACCTCGGGGCCCGTCAGCGGTTGCGCGGCGGCCAGTCCCAGTTGCGCGCCGATCGCCGCCGCGGTGGCGGCGTGATCGCCGGTGATCATCTTGACGCGCACGCCGGCGGCGCGGCATTCGGCGACCGCGGCGATCGCCTCCGGCCGCGGCGGATCGATCATCGCCGCCAGCCCCAGCAGCGTGAAACGCGGCGTCAGATCGTCGATCGAAAGCGCCACCGTGCCGGGCGCAAACTCCGCCGTCGCCAGCGCCAGCACGCGGCGGCCGGCGCCAGCGGCCTGCGCGAGCGCCCGCTCCCAGTAGGGGCGCGCGAGCGGGTGGCCGTCCGCGGCGGTGACGCAAAGCTCGAGCACGCGCTCCGGCGCGCCCTTCAGGTAGACGCGCGCGTGGCCGCGGTGATCGTGATGCAGTGTGGCCATCAGCCGCAGCTCGGAATCGAACGGGATCTCATCGACGCGCGGCGCGGCCTTGCGCTCGGCGTCGGCATCCAGCTCGGCTTTCAGCGCCAGCGCGAGCAGCGCGCCTTCGGTCGGATCGCCGACCAGTTGCCATTCACCGTCGCGGTGGCGCAGTTCCGCGTCGTTACATAGCAGCGCGCAGCGCGCGAATTCGACGAGCTGCGCGTCGGCGGTCGGATCGATCGCGCGGCCATCGTGCGCGAAGCCGCCTTCGGGCGCGTAGCCGCTGCCGGACACCGCCAGCGTGCGCGCCGGCAGCACCACCTGCACCACCGTCATCTCGTTTTTCGTCAGCGTGCCGGTCTTGTCCGTGCATATCACGGTCACCGAGCCGAGCGTCTCCACGGCCGGCAGTCGGCGCACGATGGCGTTTCGGCGCGCCATCGTCTGCGTGCCGATGGCGAGCGTGATGGTGACGATCGCCGGCAGCCCCTCCGGAATCGCCGCCACCGCCAGCCCCACCAGCGCCAGGAACAGGTCCACCGCGCCGAAGTCCTGCACCGTCGTGCCGTACACGTAGGCGAGCGCGCAGCCGACAACGATGAACGCCGTGATGCGGCGCGCGAACTGATCGAGCTTGCGCGCCAGCGGTGTCGCCAATTCGGTGACGCCGGACACCAGCGCCCCGATGCGGCCCAGCTCGGTCGCGCTGCCGGTGGCCACCACCACGCCCATGCCCTGGCCGAACACGACGGTCGTGCCCGCGTACAGCATCGGGCTGCGCTCCGCCAGCGGCGCGTCCGCGGCCACCGCGTCCACGCTCTTGTCCACCGGCACCGATTCGCCGGTCAGCGCCGCTTCGTCGGCGCGCAGATTGCGGGCGCGCAGCAGGCGCAGGTCGGCCGGCACGCGGTCGCCGGCGGCCACCAGCACCCAATCGCCCGGCACCAGCTCGGCGGCGGCGATCTCGTGCCGCTCGCCGCCGCGCAGCACGGTGGCGCGGGCCGCGAGCATGCCTTGCAGGGCGGCGAGCGCGCGCTCGGCGCGCCCTTCTTGCACGAAGCCGATGATGGCGTTGATCAGCACCACGCCGACGATCGCGGCCGCATCGACGGTATGCCCGAGCGACAGCGTGACCGCCGCCGCCGCGAGCAGCACGTAGATCAGCAGGTTGTCGAACTGCGCGAGGAAGCGCGCAAACGCGGAACGGCGCGGGGGCGGCGGCAGTTCGTTGCGGCCGTAGTGGGCGAGGCGCCGCGCCGCCTCGGCCGCGCTCAGGCCGCCGGCGGGCGCATCGAGTGCGGCGAGCGCGGCATCGGCGGCGAGCGCATGCCACGCCGCGGCGGGCGTTCGTTCGTGGGGTGCGGCAGCGCGCGCATCCATCGGGGCGACCTCGGCGCGAGTCTATGGGTGCCATGCCGCGGCCCGAGCGTTCGCGGCGACGGGAGTTGACCGCGGTCAGAGGCGCCGGCGGTGCGCGGGATGAAAGGGATTGACAAGAAACGTGGCCGCTAATCGCCGGCATTCGGCGCGCGAGTCTGCGCACCGGGTGGACGGAGGCGTCCAGATGTGCCCGATGGGCGGGGCAAACAGCGATGGGACGCCGGCGCACTGGCGCCGACGCGGCTCGTCAGCGCGGCGCGTAGTTCAGCGACCAGCGCTCGCCCAGGTACACGACGATGTTCAGGTTGGCGCCGGGCGTGGAGTACGTCCACAGCAGGTCGACCTTGTGCAGCTTGTCGAGCCGCTTCGGCCGCACGTTCACGTCCAGCAGCGGCAAGCCCTGCGCCTGCAGCGCGGCGACGTCTTCCGGCGCCGCATCGCTGCGGTAAAGCAGCCACTCGCGCACGAAGGCGTCCTGCAGCCGCGCCAGTTCGTGCTCGAGCGGCTCGGGCACCGGCCCGGCGCCCTCCAGCGGCGCTTCGCCCCCCTTGGCGACGCGCAGCCAGCGCCCGCGCACGTCGCTCTCGACGCTGCGATAGAAGACGGTGTCGTGCGCGGAGTAGTAGTTCTCCAGCACGAAATAGCTCGATTGATAGTCGCGCCCGCGTGCCCCGGTGTACCAGCCGTAGACGTGCGCATCCTGCGTGAACCAGAAGGCGGCGCACAGCAGACCGGCGCCGCGCGGGGCATAGGCGATGTGGACGTGAGGTTCGATCATGACAACGCTCGCACCGACTTTCTTCCGCTGCGCCATTCGACCTTCGGCGGCCGGGTTGGTGCCGGCCGACGCTTGCGGGTCGCGTCGGGCGCCCGCAGCGTAACGCGCCTCGGGCCGATGCCGGCGGAAAATGGTCGGTCACTACCCTAGTCGCGTGCGTACGGGCCGGGATGACTTTCGTCAAAGGCGCAGTCACGCGCG
>JAKANT010000137.1 GCA_021823635.1 Pseudomonadota bacterium | reverse complement strand
CCTGTCTCCTATCTCGCCAGCAGCCCCTGCCTCACTCTACTGGGCATCCGTAATGGCGGTCGCCTCGTCGGTGTCGTCGGGATCGAGGCTTACGGCAGTGTTGGCCTGCTCCGCTCGCTGGCTGTCGAGCCGGCGCATCGGAACTCGGGGATAGGGACCAGCCTGGTGTCTGGCGCCGAAGCCTGGGCGGCGGAGCAGGGGATAGAAATTTTGTATCTCCTCACGACGACCGCGGCGGTGTTCTTCGCGCGGCGTGGCCATGAGGCGGTGCCGAGGTCGGCGGCTCCGGCCGCCATCGCGGAGACGGCGCAGTTCAGGGATCTTTGTCCCGCCTCTTCGACGCTGATGTGCAAAGTGTTGGCCGCGCAGATTTCGCCGCCGCCGCGGCCCGCCTGACGCCCGCGCAGCGCCTGCGCCAAGCCGCTCGCGCGCGCCCATACAATCGCGGCCTTTCGCGTTCGTCGCGGCGTGGCATCGGCGCGCGGGCGGACGCGCAAGCGCCGATTGCCGCACCGTGCCGCCCAGCCTCGCGCAGTTGCTCGCCTCGTTCGCGCGCCGTCATTGGCGCGCCTATCTCGCGTCCGGCGCGATGCTGGTCGGCGTCGCTGTGCTGACGGTCTGGGTGCCGCGCCAGGTCGGCCACATCGTCGATGCGCTGGTGGCGGGCGCGCTCGACGCTCGCGCGCTGGCGCGCGAACTCGCGCTGCTGGTCGCCGCCGGCGTCGGCATCTATTTCCTGCGCGTCGGCTGGCGCATGCAACTGTTTTCGGCCGCCTACCGGCTCGGCGTGGAGCTGCGCACGCAGCTTTACGCGCGGCTGACGCAGCAGGGCCCGCAGTTCTTTCAGCGCCAGCGCACCGGAGATCTGATGGCGCGCGCGACCAACGACGTCGATGCGATCGAGATGGCCGCGGGCGAAGCGTTCCTCGCCGGCTTCGACGGCACGCTGACCCTGGTGCTGGTGGTCGGCATGATGACGCTCGGCATCGACTGGCGCCTGGCCGCGGTGGCGCTGGCGCCGTTTCCGCTGATGGCGGCTTCGTTCTGGCTGATTTCGCGCCGTGTGCACGACGCGTGGCGGCTGTCGCTCGAGCGCTTCTCGGCGCTCAACGAGCACGTGCAGGAGACCGTCGCCGGCGTGCGCACGCTGCGTGCGCTGGGCCTGGAGGCGCATGCGGATCGCGAATTCGGGCGGCGCACGAAAGCCGCTGCCGATGCGGGCTTCGACGCGCAGCGCTGGGAGGCGGCGTACGAACCGGCGGTCGGCGTGACGCTGACGTTGGCGACGGTACTCGCGCTTGCGGTCGGCGGCTGGATGGTTTGGCGCGACGAACTGACGGTCGGGCGGCTCACGGCGTTCACGATGTACCTCGGCCAGTTGATCTGGCCGATGTTCGCGGCCGGCTGGGTGCTGTCGTTGCTGGAGCGAGGCCGCGCCGCATGGGGACGGCTGGGGCCGCTGTTGGCCGAGCTGCCGACGGTCGAGGATCGCGGCACGGTGGCGGCGGTGCAAGCCGGCGCGCTGCGCTTCGCCGGTGTGGCGTTCTCGTATCCGAACGCCGGCGGCGAATCGGGGGCGGCCCCGCGGCCCGCGCTGCGGGACCTGGATTTCGAACTCGCGCCGGGAGGCACGCTCGGCATCGTCGGTCCGACCGGCGCCGGCAAGTCCACGGTCGTGCGGCTGCTGTTGCGTCAGTACGAGCCGCAGCGGGGGTCGATCCATTGGGGCGCGCACGGGCTGGCGCAGTATCGGTTGGACGCGCTGCGCGCGGCGATCGCGTGGGTGCCGCAGGAGCCGTTCCTGTTCTCCGCCTCGATCGCCGAGAACATCGCGCTTGCGCGGCCCGACGCCACGCGCGCCGAAATCGAACGCGCCGCGCAGCTGGCGGCGCTGCACGAAGACATCCTGCGGCTGCCGCGCGGTTACGACACGCCGGTGGGCGAGCGCGGCGTGACGCTGTCAGGCGGCCAGCGCCAGCGGGTGGCGATCGCGCGCGCGTTGCTTGTCGATGCGCCGCTGCTGGTGCTCGACGACGCGCTTTCGGCCGTGGACACCGGCACCGAAGCGCGCATCCTGGCGCACCTGCGCGACGCGCGCCGGCGACGCAGCGCGATCGTGATCAGCCACCGGCTGTCGGCGGTGGCCGACGCCGACGAGATCCTGGTGCTGCGCGAAGGCTGCGTGCTGGAGCGCGGCACGCATGCGCAACTGCTCGCCCGCGACGGCTGGTATGCGGCGCAGTGGCGCTACCAGCAACTGGAGGCGAGCCTCGATGCGGAATGAACAGCGCCGGGGAGGGCAGCGGACGCGCCGCCCCGGCGCGCCGCGAAGGCGCGGTTGAGGCGCCCCGGAGGCGGGAGCGATGGCGATCGCGATCGACAGCGAAGACCGAAGCGACTTGCGCCCGGCGCGGCCGGACGAGCGGCGGCAGGCGCTGGCGCTGCTCGTGCGCGCCGCGCGGCCGGACCGACGGCAGGTGCTGTGGGCGACCGCCTGGCTGTTGGCCGCCGGCGCGCTGGAGGCGCTGGGGCCGATCTTCGGCAAGCATCTGATCGATGCGCACCTGGTACCGCGCGCGTTCGACGCCTGGCCGATCGCGTTGCTGCTCGCAGGCTATCTCGCCTCGGGCTGCGCGGCGAGCGGCGTGCGCTATGTCCAGTTGGTGCGGCTGGCGCAGGTGGCGATGCGCGCGGTCGCGCGCCTGCGCGGCCACGTGTACGCGCACGTGCTGCGGTTGCCGATCGCCTACTTCGACCGCGCGATCACAGGGCAGCTCGTGTCGCGCATCACGAACGACACCGAGGCCGTCAAGCAGCTTTACGTGCAGGTCCTGTTCGAAATGCTGCAGGGGCTGACGGTGCTCGCGGGGGCGATCGCGGCGATGGCCTGGCTCGACTGGCGGCTGATGCTGATCGTGCTGGCGCTGGTGCCGGCCACGGTGGCGATCATCTGGGGCTACCAGCGGCTGGCCAGCGCGCCGGTGGCGCGCGCACGCGCGCTGCGCAGCGAGCTGAACGCACAGACGGCCGAGAGCATCGCCGGCGTGGCGGTGCTGCAGGCCGCCGGCGCTGTGCCGCGATTCTGCGCGCGCTTCGCGAGCGCGAACGAAGCGTACTTTCGCGCCCGCATGGGCGAGATCCGCGCCAACGCCTGGCTGCTGCGGCCGGCGCTCGATCTCGTCAGCGTGCTGCTGGTGGTGGCGGTGATCGCCGCCTTCGGCGCGCCGACCGCGCAGGCGCTGGAAGTGGGGCTGCTGTACGCGTTCATCGCCTACATCGCGCGCGTGGTCGAGCCGCTGATCCAGATCACGATGCAGTTCTCGGCCCTGCAGCAGTCGGTGATCGCGGCGGCGCGCGTCAACGCGCTGCTCGCCGAAGGCGCCACCGCGCGCGTGACGCACGCGCGGCGCATCGAGCGCGGGCGGGTGGCGCTGCGCGCGGTCAGCTTCGGCTACGACCCGACGCAACCGGTGCTGCACGACCTGACGCTCGACGTGCCGGCCGGCGCGTTCTTCGGCATCGTCGGCGCCACCGGCAGCGGCAAGTCCACGCTGCTGGCGCTGCTGTTGCGCTTCTATTCGCCGCAGGCCGGCCGTATCGAGATCGACGGCATTGCGCTGGCGCAGATGGACGACGCGCATTTTCGCGCCGCCGTCGGCGTGGTGCCGCAGGAGCCGTTCTTGCTGGCGGCCAGCGCGCGCGAAAACATCGACATGGGCCGCGGCCTGCCGTTTGCAGACATCGTCGCCGCCGCGCGCGCCGCCGGCGTGCACGAGGCGATCGAGCGCCTGCCGCAGGGCTACGACACGCCGCTCGGCGAGACCGGCGCGCTGCTGTCGGCCGGCCAGAAGCAGTTGATCGCGCTGGCGCGCGCGCTGGCGGGGCGACCGCGGGTGCTGCTGCTGGACGAGGCGACCGCGCGTATCGACAGCGAAACGGAGCAACGGGTGCAGCAGGCGCTCGCGCAACTGCGTGGCAGGATCACCGTGATCGCGATCGCGCACCGGCTGTCCACCGTTCGCGCCGCCGACCGCATCGTGGTGCTCAGCCACGGCCGCATCGCCGAACAGGGCACGCACGAGCAGCTGATGGCGATCGAAGGCGGCGTCTACCAGCGGCTGTACCAGTTGCAGCGCATCGGCGAGAACGCAGCGGCGCGCGTGGACGGCGCGTCCGACCGCGATGGATAATCGCGCGCGGGCACCCCGGGTGCGCGTCGGTCACAGCAGCGAGGAGACACAGGCATGGCTTTCCCCACGATCGCGGCGCCGTTTCGCGCCGATCACGTCGGCAGTTTTCTGCGGCCGAAGTTCCTGCTCGAAGCGCGCGAGCAGTTCCAGAAAGGGCAGATCTCGCGCGCGCAGTTGCGCGAGGTCGAAGACCGCGCGATCCGCGACATCGTGAAGTTCCAGGAAGACCTCGGCCTGCAAGGCATCACCGACGGCGAATTCCGCCGCACCTACTTTCACATCGATTTTCTCGAGCAACTGGACGGCGTGAAGACCGAGGGCGGCATCACCGTGCATTTCCACAAGGCCAACGGCGAAGTCGATTTCGCGCCGCCGGTGATGAAGATCAAGGGCAAGGTGCGGCACGTGCGCTCGATCCAGGGCGACGATTTCGACTTCCTGAAATCGGTCACCACCCGCACGCCGAAGGTGACGATCCCGTCGCCGACGATGCTGCATTTCCGCGGCGGCCGCGCGGCGGTGGACGAGAAGGTCTATCCGGACATGGAAGAGTTCTTCGCGGACGTGGCGGCCGCCTACCGGGCCGAGATCCAGACGCTCGCCGCGCGCGGCCTGAAGTACCTGCAACTGGACGACACCAATCTCGCCTATCTGTGCGACGGCAAGATGCGCGAGATGGCGCGCGCCCGCGGCGACGATCCGAACGAACTGCCGCGCCGCTACGCGCGGCTGATCAACGCCGCGATCGCCGGGCGGCCGGCCGATCTGCGCGTGTGCGTGCACCTGTGCCGCGGCAACTTCAAGAGCGCATGGGCGGCAGAAGGCGGCTACGAGCCGGTGGCCGAGGTGCTGTTCAACGAGTTGAACGTGGACGGCTACTTCCTCGAGTACGACGACGCGCGCTCGGGCGACTTCGCGCCGCTGCGCTTCGTGCCGAAGGGCAAGATCGTCGTGCTCGGCCTCGTGACGACCAAGCTGAGCCGGCTGGAAAGCAAAGACGAGATCAAGCGCCGCATCGACGAGGCGGCGAAGTTCATGCCGCTCGAACAGATGGCGCTGTCGCCGCAGTGTGGTTTCTCCAGCACCGTGCACGGCAACGAGATCGACGTTGAGGCGCAGGCCGCCAAACTGCGCCTGGTGGTCGACGTGGCGCGCGAGGTGTGGGGCGGCATCTGATCGGTGCGACGGTAGGCCGGCGGCGGCCGCAGGCGGCTGCGCTCAGCCGTTGAGCGCGGCCAGGAACTCCTCATGCGAGACGCCAGCCTGCTTCAGAACACCGGAAAGCGTGCCAAGCTTCAGCTCCCGATGGTTCGGCACTACGCAGCCGGCCGAGCCGCGTCGCAGCACGATGTGGCTGCCGCGTTGACGCGTGACTTCGAAGCCGAGCCTTTGCAGAGCCCTGACTGCCTGCGTGCCGGAGACGACCGGCAGCTTAGGGAAACACTGAACAAGTCCCCGCCCAACTTGTCGTAGTCGACAACGTTCGGCGAGGGGAGCAACGATGAGGCAAACCACCTTGGCGATGGCGGCCGATCAAGGCGCGGGGTTCGAGCGTTAC
>JAKANT010000136.1 GCA_021823635.1 Pseudomonadota bacterium | reverse complement strand
GAGAAGCCATCGAAGCGCAGAACCGGAGCGACCTGCTGGAGTCGTTTGAAGACGCGGGCGTGACGCTGGCGCCCGGGAAGCGCGCGCGCGTGAAGGCGATCCGCGAAGAGCTGGACAAGCTCGCGCTGCAGTTCCAGCGCAACGTCAACGAGGACCGCACGACGGTCGTGGTGACGGAAGAGGAGGCCAAGGGACTGCCGGCCGGATGGATCGCGGCGCGGCGGCGCGACGCCGAAGGGCGGCTGATCGTCACCCTCGACTATCCGACCTACCTGCCGTTCCTGGAGAACGCGGTCGACGAAGACGCGCGCCGGCGGGTGTGGCTCGCCAAGCAAAACGAGGGCGGGCCCGCGAATCTCGCGCTGCTTGACCGCGCACTGCTGCTACGCCACGAACTGGCGCGCCTGTACGGCTATCCGGACTACGCGACGTTCTCGCTACGGCGGACGATGGCGAAGACGCCGGCCGCGGTCGAGCAGTTCTTGGCCCGCGTGAAGGCCGCGGTCGACGCCGGCGAAGCGCGCGAACTCGCGGAACTGCGCGTCGACCTGGCGGCGCTGCTGGGGCTGCCGGTCGAGCAGGTGCAACTGAATCGCTGGGACGTGGCGTTTCATCAGGAGCGGGTGCGGCGCGCGCGCTATGCGATCGACCAGGAGGCACTGCGCGCGCATTTCCCGACCGAGGCGAGCGTGGCGTGGGTGCTGGCGCTGGCCGAGCGGCTGTACGGCGTGGCTTTCGTCGCGCGCGACGTGCCGCGCTGGGCCGACGAGGTGCGCTACTACGACGTGCACGAGCGCAGCGCGGCGGGGGCACGCATCGGCGGCATCTACCTGGACCTTTTTCCGCGCCCGGGCAAGTACAACCACGCGGCGGCGTTCACCGTGCGTTCGGTTTCGACCGTGCTGAAGCGCACCCCGGTTTCCGCACTGGTCGCCAACCTGGATCGGCGCGGCCTGACCCACGACGAACTGGAAACGCTGCTGCACGAGTTCGGCCACGTGCTGCACGGCGTGCTGTCGAAGACGCGCTACGTCGATCACGGCGGCACCAACGTCAAGCGCGACTTCGTCGAGGCGCCGTCGCAGATGTTCGAAGAGTGGGCACGGCGCGAGGCGCCGCTCGCGCTGCTGGCGCGCGTCTGCGCGCAGTGTCCGCCCTTGACGCGCGAACAGATCGAGCGGTTGCAGCAGGCGCGCCGCTTCGGCATCGGCATCCGTTACGCGCGCCAGTGGCAATACGCGACGTTCGACATGCGGCTGCACCACGGCGAGCCGAAACCGGCGCTCGCGACCTGGGCCGAGATCGAACGCGCCTCTCGGCTAGGCCACGTCGAAGGGACGATATTTCCGGCCGGCTTCGGTCATCTGATGGGCGGCTACGCGGCCGGCTATTACGGCTACATGTGGTCGGAGGTGCTCGCGCTCGACATGCTGGCCGGTTTCGACGGCGACCTGCTCGATCCGGCGGCCGGCCGCCGTTATCGCGATGCGATTCTGGCGCGCGGCGGCGAGCGCCCGCCGGATGCGCTGGTGCGAAGCTTCCTCGGCCGGCCGCCGACGAGCGACGCGTTCTACGCCGAGATCACCGGGCAGCGGCGCTGAGAAGTCGCCGCCGGCGCTTCACTTGCCGGAAGCGTTGGCGGCCCGCAGCCGGCGGTGGCGCACGGCGGCGGCCAGCCGCTCGAGGACCTGCACGCTGTCTTCCCAGCCCAGGCACGCGTCGGTGATCGACTGGCCGTAGACGAGCGGTTTGCCCGGCACCAAGTCCTGGCGGCCGGCGACCAGGTGGCTTTCGATCATCACGCCGACGATGCGCGATTCGCCCGCTTCCAGTTGCTGCGCGAGGTTCTCGCACACCGGGATCTGGTTTTCGTGTTTCTTTTGGCTGTTGGCGTGGCTGGCATCGACCATCAGCCGTTGCGCCAGCCCGTTGCGCGCCAGCTCCTGGCAGGCCGCTTCGATGCTGGCGGCGTCGAAGTTCGGCGCGCGGCCGCCGCGCAGGATGATGTGGCAGTCCTCGTTGCCCTTGGTGGAGACGATCGCGGAGTGTCCGCCCTTGGTCACCGACAGGAAGTGATGCGGCTGCTGCGCAGCGCGGATGGCCTCGGCGGCGATGCGCACGTTGCCGTCGGTGCCGTTCTTGAATCCGACCGGACACGAAAGCCCGCTCGCCAGCTCGCGGTGTACCTGGCTTTCGGTGGTGCGCGCGCCGATCGCGCCCCAGGAGACGAGGTCCGCGATGTACTGCGGCGTGATCATGTCCAGATACTCGCAGCCGGCTGGCAGCCCCAGCTCGTTGATGTCGACCAACAACCGGCGCGCGATGCGCAGCCCGTGGTTGATGCGGAAGCTGCCGTCGAGGTCCGGATCGTTGATCAGTCCCTTCCAGCCCACCGTGGTGCGCGGCTTCTCGAAGTACACGCGCATCACGATCTCCAGGTCTTCGGCCAGCCGGTCGCGCTGGGCCTTCAGGCGCTGCGCGTACTCCAGCGCCGCCTGCGGGTCGTGGATCGAACAGGGGCCGATGACGACGATCAACCGGTCGTCCATCCCATGCAGGATGCGGTGGATCGCGTTGCGTGCCTCGTACACCGTACGCGAAGCCGCCTCGTCGCACGGAAATTCGCGGATCAGGTGCGCGGGCGGGGCGAGCTCCTTGATTTCCTTGATCCGCAGATCGTCGGTCATGTAGCGCATGCGCGATGCTCCATCCATGGCGTTTCCTTCGTTCGTCGGCCCCGCCCCGGCCAAAAAAAAACCGCCAGGGGGTGGGCCTGGCGGTTGAGATTCGATCTGGTTTGACTACGCGCGCCGCTCGACTCTCTCCGCCCGAGGCCGGAAAAAGCCGTAAAAGTAAAAGCGCGCGAAACGTTTCATCGTCGACTCCGGGGCGGACTTTAGCCGACGCCGCCGCATCGCCGCAAGCGCCTGCGGCGACCTAGAAACGGTAGCGCAGGCCGACGTTGGCGGTGTTGCCCGCCGCGGCGCCGTTTTCCTCGACGTCACCCGCCGGGTCCGAATAACGGTAGCCGCCAAAGAGCGAGAACGACGGGGTGAGCAGGTAGTTCACCCGCACGCCGACGTCGAGCGCCCGGCCGCGCGCGGTGAACGGCCGGTCGGCATCGAGATCGACGCGCCAGTTGGCGGCGGGCCGCCCCTCGCCGGCGAAATGCAGCAGCGATCGGTTGCCGAGGCGGTTGCGCGCGAGGTCTGCAGTGTCGCCCAGCCGGGCGGTGACGCCCACCTTCCACGACCAGTCGCGCTGGGCGAGGAACGTATAGCGATAGGTTGCGCGCAGCGGCTCGCCCGCCCAGGCGGGCACGGCGAGCGACGGCGAGCCCAGATGCGCCGCCAGGCGCAGCTCATGGCGCGGCAGCAGCCCGGCCGCGAGCTCGATTCGCGACGAGGCGACAGGGCTCCAGCGCAGACTGCTTATCGGCAGCGGGTCGGCCAGTTCATAAAGCATCGAAGCGGCGGCGAGCGACGCATAGGCGCCCGTCGCAGGACGCACGAGCTCGGCGGCGGCTGCGGCGCCGGCCAGCGTCAAGCCTGCGGCCAGCGGAACGACGAGCCGGAAATGCTTGCCAGCGGCTGTCATGGGAGCCTCCGTGAACGCGAAGCGGACGCGCCTATTGGAACGCGGAAACGGTTTGGCTGCCAATAGGCCGGTCGCATGATCGGCCGGCATGGCGGCAGGGTCCCCCTTCGGCCAATGAAGGCTGGCGGCCGACGGGGGCCTGGCCCGCGCGCGTGCGGGCGCGCTTGACCATCGACGCCGCGGTGCCCGCGCCCGACCGCCGAGCGCATGCCCGGCGAAGTATCCTTGGTCCATGTACGTGCGCCATTTCGGCCTGCGGCAGCCGCCGTTCTCGATCGCGCCCGATCCGCACTACCTGTTCATGAGCGAGCGCCATCGCGAGGCGCTCGCCCACCTGCTGTACGGCGTGCGCGGCGGCAGCGGCGGCTTCGTCGTGCTGACCGGCGAGATCGGCGCCGGCAAGACCACGGTGTGCCGCGCGCTGCTCGAGCAGATTCCCAAGCGCTGCAATGTCGCCTACATCTTCAATCCGAAGCTCACGGTCGAAGAGCTGCTGCGCACCGTCTGCCAGGAGTTCCGCATCCCGGTGCAGCGCGCCCAGGCGGGTGTGCCGAGCGTCAAGGACTACGTCGATGCGCTGACCGAGTACCTGCTGCGCACGCACGCGGTCGGGCAGAACAATGTGCTGATCATCGACGAGGCCCAGAACCTGTCGGCTGACGTGCTCGAACAACTGCGGCTGCTGACGAATCTGGAAACGGCCGAACGCAAGCTGCTGCAGATCGTGCTGATCGGGCAGCCGGAGCTGCGCGCGATGCTGGCGCGGCCGCAGCTCGCGCAGCTCGCGCAGCGCGGCGTCGCGCGCCATCACCTCGGCGCGCTGTCGCCCGCCGACACCGAGCGCTACATCCGGCATCGCCTCGCGGTGGCCGGCATGACCGGTGCCATCCCGTTCGATCGCGGCGCGCTACGGCGCATCCAGTTGCACTCGCGCGGCATTCCCCGCCGCATCAACCTGCTCGCGGACCGTGCGCTGCTCGGTGCCTACGCGACGGGCAAGACCGTCGTGGACGCCGCGATCGTGGACAAGGCGGCGCGCGAGGTGTTCGATGCCGCCGACTTCGCGGCGCGCCGTCGCGCGCGGCTCGAGCGCGCGGCGGTGTTGGGCGTCGGCTTGGCCGCGGGCGTGGCGCTGTTCGGTCTGGCCGTGCTGGCCGGCGGCATCGGCCTCGGCGGCCCGCCCGCGGTCGCAGGCAGCGCCTCTGACAAGACGCCGGCACCGGTGACCGAGGTGCCGATCGCCGTGGCCGCGGCGGCGCCGGTGGGCGCGCGCAATGCGCCCGAGGCCAAGACGCTCGCCAACGTTGCGACCGAGTTCGAAGCGCTGCTCGGCAACGAGCGGGAGGCTTGGCGCGAACTGGCCGCGGCGTGGCGTCTGGCGCCCGGCGAGGGGGACGTCTGCCAAGCGGTGCGGCGCCAGCAATTGCAGTGCTACAAGAGCGGCACGGCCACACTCGGGCTGATCCGGCAGCTCGACCGCCCCGGCATCCTGACGTTGCGCGACGGCCGCAACCGTACTGTGTATGCGGTGCTGGTCGGGCTCGGCAAGGACGACGCCACGCTGCGCGCCGGTGGCCGTGCGATCACCGTGTCGCTGCATTCGCTGGCCGATTACTGGCGCGGCGAGTTCGCGACTTTTTGGCGAACGCCGCCCGGGTACGAGGGGACGATCGGCGACGGCTCCGGCGGTCCGATGGCGCAGTGGCTGGCGGCGCAACTGGCCGCGCTGCGCGGCGAGACGCAGGGCACGCCGGCCGCGGCGCTGCGGGCGCGCATCTATGCGTTCCAGATGGCGCAGGGGCTGACCCCCGACGGCATCGCCGGACCGGTCACGCTGATGGCGTTGAACCGCGCGCTCGGCATCGACGAGCCGCGGCTGCAGGAGCCGCAGTAGCCATGTCCTACATCCTCGATGCCCTGCGGCGCGCCGACGCGGAACGCGAGCGCGGTTCCGTGCCCGGTATCCACACGCAGCCGATGGCCGTCGCTTCGGACGCGCCGCGGTCGCCCGTGCCGGGACGGCGATGGCTTTGGATCGGGCTGGGGGCGGGCGTCGGACTGGTGGCCGCGCTGGCCGCGCTCGTCGCCACGCGCGAAACCCCTCATGCAGCGCCCGCGCCGGCGGGCGCCGCCTCCGCCTCCGCGTCGCCGCCAC
>JAKANT010000135.1 GCA_021823635.1 Pseudomonadota bacterium | reverse complement strand
CCCGCCGAACTCAAAGCCGCGTAGCATCACGAATGAGGAGCCGTCACACGGTCTCGTTCAACAGCGAACGGGACATCGCCCCGATCATCCAGCCGAATTCATTGCCGGCCCGGCTACCAAGACTCCTTCGCCATGCCGCCTGGATCTGCTTGAACCGTTTGCCGCCTGTTTTTTCAAGCACGAAGTAGACACTTTGCGCGGCGCTTAGACAGGCGCTGAACCAATACTCCAACTGTTCCTCGTCGGGCTGGCGGCCGCGCCGCATCTGGAGCGCCATGTCTTCAGCCGCATGACGCAGATGTGCGAGAAAGAACTCAGCCTGCCGCAGTTTCTTTCGCGCTCGAACGAGGTCTATCGACATGAATGTGTTTGCCTTCGGAATGCAATGCCGGCAAGCATGCAGATGGCGGTTTTCGTGGGGCCTAACAGGGCCTTGAAATACCTCCCGCTCGATCGTTGCGATTCCGAATCATAGTGGCAGCGTCGTGCGAGGGAGAACAAGAATGCACGACCGGTGACCTGCCCCCTCTCGCCATACCAATCGATTGGCAGGAGTCCGGTGCGTTGAAGGCGAGTTGATGGGGTTGGTTGTGTCGTCTGCTCTTTGAGCAGTCTCGCGGGGTCGCCGGCGAGACTGCTCGGCGAAGTGCGCCGGCGGCATGCTCCGCAGGCTGCTGGGCGGCCAACCCCGGTTTGGCCCGCCTGGCGCGAATGCGCGTCAGCCGGATCGGCGTGCGGGTCACCGCCGCCAAAGCGACCGCCATGCGCGCGATCTGACCGCCGCCTTCGCCGGTATCGCCTGGGATTTCGAGCAAGGTCGTCATCGCACTCGAACATTGCCGCCCGCCGCGTGCGGCGGGTCACGAACGTTCACGCGTTCGCTCCGGTCGCAGCGGCAGCGAGTTGCCCGCGCCACGCAGCTTGCAGCTCGGCGTGCAGCTCCGATGCGCGATCCTCGTAGCGCGGCGAGAAGTGAAACGGAACGACCGCCCTCGCGCCGAGTCGGCGCGCGATCGTTCCCGCCTGCTTCGCGGTCAGGTGGTTCTTGCGCGCCGCGTGCTCGGCCTCGCTGTCGAGAAAAACGCTTTCGATGAACAGCAGGTCGACGCCGCCGAGCAGTTCGTCGAGCGCGCGCAGGTTGGCTTCGGTGTAACGGATGTCGGTCACGTAGCCGATACGCCTGCCCGGCACGAACTCCAGCACCGGCCGCAGCTCGCCGAGCCGGCGCGTCACCGTGTGCTCGCCGTCGCGATCGCGCCAGCGCACGTCGATCGGCGTGTCGGCAGGCGCGCCGGCGCGCGCCGCGCGCTTCAGCGCGTGCAGCCAATGCCCGGTCGGCAGTCCCATTTCGGCGAGCCGGTTCTTCCAGACATTGACATGCGTGGTTTCCTCCAGCGCAAACGCTAGGCACAGCACGTCGTGGTCGAGAAACCGCGCGCGCACGCGGAAAGATTCCTCGGCGAGCACCACGTCGTCCGTGCGCGTCCACGATTCGCCGTCGGCGCGCGCGAAGCGGTCGCGGCTGCAGAAGCTCGCGCGGCGCGCCCGGCCGTCGGCGCCGAGCTCGATCGCGTCGATCGTCAGCGCCACGTCGTAGCGGTGCACGACGTTCCACGTGTACGCGGCGAGCTTGTGCTCGACCTGCGCGATGAAACCGGGTCCGCCGTACAGCGTGGCGCGCTCCTTTCGGCCGAGCACGACGCGCAGCCAGCGGTCGAAGCCGACGAAGTGGTCGATGTGCGCGTGCGTGACGAAGACGTGCGAAATGCGCAGCAGCTTGCGCGGCGGCAGCGCCGAGACGTCGCCGAAATCGAACAACAGCGCGCGGCGCTCCTCCCGAAAGTCGACGTACAGCCCCGGATCGCCGAAGGCATCGTTGACCAAGGCGGGTTCGAACAGCGGGCGCATCGGGCGGGCCTGCGATCGCAGCGCTGCAACTGTACCCGGCGCGAGCGAAACCCGCCTGTCGCGCTACCAGTGCCGCACCGTTTCGAAGGGGGCCACGATCGGCGGATCAGGCCATCGCCTGCGCCAGGAACCTCATCGCCGCCGGGTTCAGGCAGGTCGCCGCCGAGACTCTCATCCAGGTGCTCGGCAACTGCGTCGGCGAAAAGAGACTGCCGGGCGCGCAGAGGATGCCCTGCTCGGCGCCGGCGGCGGCGATGGCGGCGGTGTCGCGGCCGAAGTCGCCCCACAGGAAGATGCCGGCGTCGGGTTGCGTGAACAGGCGCACTCCCATCTTCTCCAGCGCCCGCGCAGTGCGGTCGCGCGCGGCGTCCACCTTGGCGCGCAGCCGCTCGAGGTGACGCCGGTAATGCCCCTCGGCGAGTATGCGCGCGACCACGCGTTCGGTGAGTTCCGGCGTCGTCAGCCCGGTGAGGATCTTCACTTCGGCGATCGCGCGCGCCACGTCCGGATGCGCGGCCACGAAACCGACGCGCAGATTCGCGGCCAGCGTCTTGGAAAAGCCGCCCAGATACACGACGCGCCGCAACTGATCGAGGCTGGCGAGGCGAATTGCCGCCGCCGAGTTGCGCGCCGGATGCAGGTCGCCGTAGACGTCGTCTTCGACGATCGTGAAGCCGTACTCGTCGGCGAGCTTCAGCAACCGGTGCGCGTTCGCCGCCGACAGCGACGTGCTGGTCGGGTTGTGCAGCACGCTGCCGACGACGAACAGCTTCGGCTGGTAGCGGGTCAGCAGGTTGGCGAGCACCGCGGTATCCGGCCCGTCGGGCCGCCGCGGCACGCCGATCACCTTGGCACCGAATGCGGCAAAGCGCGCGAACATCAGAAACCATCCGGGATCCTCGACGAACACCGTATCGCCGGGAGCGACGAAATGGCGCGCCACCAAGTCGATGCCGTGCGTGACGCCGCCGGTGGTGACGATCTGCTCGGCTGTCGCGCCGATGTCGGCCAGTGCGAGCCGCTGCGCGAGCTGCTCGCGCAGCGGCAGGTAGCCCTCCGCCACGCCGTAATGCAGTAGCGCGCGGCCCGCACTGCGGCCCACCGCGCGCACCGCCGCGGCGACGGGCTCGCCGTCAAGCCAATCCGGCGGCAGCAGCCCCCCTCCGGGCTGATCGTTCGCGGGCGCCTGGCGCAGCATGCTGCGCAACAGCCACAGCACGTCGATCGTCGGTGCGGCCGCAGCGCGCGCGTGGCCGGTCTGCCGCGCGGCCTGCGCGGCGGGCCTGCCGGGCCTTGCGCGCACGTAGAAGCCGGAGCCGCGCCGCGACTCCACATAGCCGGCGGCGATCAAGCGGTCGTACGCCTCGACGACGGTGGAGCGGCTGACGCCCTTGTCGGCCGCGAAACGGCGGATCGACGGTAGCCGGGTGCCGGGTTTGAGTGCGTGCTCGTCGATGCGCAGCGCCATCCACGCGGCGAGCTGTTCGGCCAGCGTGCGCTCTGCGCCCGCCAGCACGGTGGCCGCCGCAAGCGCCGCCGTCTCGTCGCGGCCGAGATCGTTCATCGCGTCGCCTCCGCATCGAGCCTGCGCCGCATCACGTACTTGACGATGCCATCGGGGAAGCCTTCGAGGCGGCACGCGACCTCGTAGCCGTTGCGTACGTACAGCGCCGGCGCCTGGAAGCTGAACGTCTCCAGGTAGATCGACGTGCCGCCCCGGCTGCGGGCGGCAGCCTCCAGTTGGCACAGCAACGCGGAGCCGATGCCGCGCCGGCGGTGGCGCGCATCGACCCAGAGCTGCTGCACTTCCCAGGCGCCGCCCCAGACGCGCGCGCGCAACCCGCCGATCACCGCGCCGTCCGCATCGCGCGCGAAAAAGAACAGCGGCCGCACCGCCGCGAGATCCGCCGCCTGCAGGTTGTGGCGGTGCAGCCCGGCGTCGACGGTTTCAATGTCGGCCTCGCACGCCGTCTCCACCGTCTCGTAGCTCGGCCCGCCCTGCGCCATTCCCGCCCCCCGGCGGCGCGACTGCCCTGCCTGCGGCGGCAGGCCAGTGGCCGCGATTAACCGTCCAACTGTACTGGCACTGTACTGGCCGGCGCAGGTACAGTGCAAGGGTCATGAACTCCCGTCCCAGGCTGCCCGACCGTCACGCGATCGAAGACGCCGTTCGCATCGTGCGCGCAGCGATGCCGGCCACGCCGCAATACGCGTGGCCGCAGCTGTGCGGGCTGCTGGGCGCCGAGGTGTGGCTCAAACACGAGAACCACACGCCGGTCGGCGCGTTCAAGCTGCGCGGCGGGCTCGTCTACTTCGACGGCTTGCGTCGGCGCGACCCTGACTGCCGCGGCGTGGTGGCCGCCACGCGCGGCAATCACGGCCAATCGGTGGCGTTCGCGGCGCGCCGCTACGGCATGGCGGCGACGATCTTCGTACCGCACGGTAACAGCCGCGAGAAGAACGCCGCGATGCGCGCGCTCGGCGCGACGTTGATCGAGCACGGCGAGGACTTCCAGGCCGCGCGCGAGGCGGCCGGCCGCTACGCGCAAGCGCATGCCATGCATTTCGTGCCGTCTTATCACGCCGACCTGGTGCGCGGCGTGGCGACGTACTGGATGGAGTTCTTCGGCGCAGCCGCGGCGCTCGACGTCGTCTACGTTCCGATCGGCCAGGGCTCCGGCATCAGCGCGTGCATCGCCGCGCGCGCGGCACTCGGGCTGCGCACGCGCATCGTCGGCGTGGTTTCCGCCCACGCGCCATGCTACGCGCGGTCGTTCGCGGCGCGCCGTCCGATCGAAGCGCCAGTGACGACCGCGCTTGCCGACGGATTGGCGTGCCGTGTGCCCGACGCGGAAGCGCTGGCGATCATCGTCGCGCACGTCGACGAGATCGTGCAGGTCGCCGATGCCGAGGTGGCAGATGCGATGCGGCTGCTGTTCAGCGCCACCCACAACGTCGCCGAAGGTGCCGGCGCCGCTTCGCTCGCGGCGGCGCTCAAGCAGCGCGAGTCGCTCGCTGGCCGCCGAATCGGGCTGACGCTCACCGGCGGCAACGTCGACACCGGCGTTTTCGCGCAGGTACTGGAAGGACGCACGGCATGAGCGCCGAGCAATTGATCGCATTGATCGTGTTCGCGCTGATCGGCTCGTTCACGCCGGGACCGAACAACGCGATCGCGGCCGCCACCGGCGCCAACCACGGCTTTGCCGCCGCCCTGCCGCACATCCTCGGTGTGCCATTCGGGTTTGCCACCATGCTGCTCGCGGCCGCGGGCGGCGTGGCGGCGCTAATCGTCGCCTCGCCCGCGCTGGCCGCGACGCTGAAGTGGCTGGGGATCGCGTACCTGCTCTGGCTCGCGTGGAGTCTGGCGCGCGCGAGCGACGGCGGCAGCGGCACAGGGCCCTTCGCGTTGCCGCTCGCCTTCTGGCAGTCCGCGCTGTTCCAGTATCTCAATCCGAAGGCTTGGATGCTCGCAGTCGCGACCGCCGCCGCGTGGCTCGCGGGCGACGATCCGTGGCGGCGCGCAGCGATCGCCTGTCTGACATTCGCGCTCGCCAGCGCGGCCAGCGTCGCGGTATGGGCCGCCGCGGGCGCAGCGCTGCGCGGGTGGCTGGCGCACGGAAGGCGCCTGCGCGCGTTCAACCTCGTGATGGGGGGGCTGCTCGCCGCCACTGCGCTGTGGATGGGCGCCGCGTGAGCACGCGCCGCGTGGCTGCGCGATCGCTCGAAGGAGGCAACCGATGAGCCGCCGCTACCGCTATTTCACCTGCGACGTCTTCACGCGCACCCGCTTCGCCGGCAACCCGCTCGCGGTGTTGCCGGATGCGCGGGGTCTCACGGACGCCGA
>JAKANT010000134.1 GCA_021823635.1 Pseudomonadota bacterium | reverse complement strand
CCGCTCGCGGGGGAGGGCGACGAATTGAACCCGGCGGCGATGGCGCCGCAGCCGCTGTCGCGCGAACTGCTGGAGCGCGGGCGGCGCGCCGCGCGGCAGGCCCTGAACGCGCAGTCGGAGAAGCTGCACAAGGTGCTGGCCGATGCCGGCATCGGATCGCGCCGCGAGATGGAAGAGCTGATCATCGCCGGTCGCGTCTCGGTCAACGGCCAGCCGGCGCACATCGGCCAGCGCGTGTTGCCGAGCGACCAGGTGCGCGTGAACGGCAAGCCGCTGCCGCGCAAGGCACCCGGCCGGCCGCCGCGTGTGCTGCTGTATCACAAGCCGGCAGGCGAGATCGTGTCGCAGGACGATCCGGAGCAGCGGCCGACCGTGTTCGACAAGCTGCCGAAGGTCTCCGGCGGACGCTGGATCGCGGTCGGCCGGCTCGACCTGAATTCCGAGGGCTTGCTGATCTTCACCACTTCCGGCGAACTGGCGAACCGGCTGATGCATCCGCGCTATGAAGTCGAGCGCGAATACGCGGTGCGCGTGCTGGGCCAGCTCACCGAGGAGCAGAAACGGCAGTTGCTCGAAGGGGTGACGCTGGAGGACGGACCCGCGAAGTTCCTGCGCCTGGAGGAGGCGGGCGGCGAGGGCGCCAACCGCTGGTACCGGGTGGTGCTCGCCGAGGGCCGTAACCGCGAGGTGCGGCGGATGTTCGCCGCGGTGGGTCTGGAGGTCAGCCGCTTGATCCGCATCCGCTATGGCGCCATCCAGCTGCCGCGCTCGTTGTCGCGCGGCCGTTACATGGAGCTTGCGCCCGAGTGGGTGCAAGCGTGGCTGCACGATCTCGGCATCGGCGTGGACGAAGTGCGGGGCAAGCCGGCGCAGCCTGGCGGCCAGTCGCGCAAGCACGGCGACGGTGGTCGCAACAAGCGATCGCAGCCGCGGCCGCCGTCGCAGCCCGATCCGATGACCAGCACGGTGACTTACATCGCGGCGGGCAGCCATCCCGGGATGCCGCGCGCGCAGCGCCGATTCCGACCGGGCAAGCAACGGCGGGGCTTCGGCTGAGCGAGGGCGCGTTCTTGCCCCTATAATGCGCGTTTGCCGAGGTCAGGCGCGCACGCGATCAGTCGCGCGCGGACGAGGGTCGACGGGCGTTCGGTGCCGGTGACCCCCTTGGCGGTGCACGCGCCTGAGCTTTGCGCGTGCAAGCCTGTTTGTGATTGAAACGATGGGCTTCACGGCCCATTTTTTTTTTTGGCGCGGCATAAGGCGGCATGGCGGGAGTCGGGGCGCAACTGATGCAATTGGTCGAAGCGACGGTCGAAGGGCTCGGGTACGAACTCGTCGACGTCGAGCGGGCCGGCGCCGGGCTTTTGCGCGTGACGTTGGACGCGCCGCACGTGCCGGGCGGCATCGGGCTGGACGATTGCGAGCGGGTGAGCCACCAGTTGACGCACCTGTTCGCCGTCGAAGGCGTGGACTACGAGCGGCTGGAGGTTTCGTCGCCGGGGCTCGACCGGCGGCTGACCAAGCCGCGCGACTTCGCGCGCTTCGCCGGCCATCGGGTGCAGGTGCAGTTGTTCGCGCCCGTGGCCGGACGCCGCCGCTGGCAGGCGCGCCTGCTGGGCTTGGGCGCCGCGGCGGACCGCGAATCCGTGCGGCTGGAACTGATCGAAGACGAGGCGCCGCGCGGCGCGAAGGCGGGCCGGCGCGCCGCTGCGCCGACAGCGGCGCCGCAGGTGATCGAAGTGGCGCTGGCCGACATCGAAAGGGCGCGGCTGGTGCCGGAACTGGAGTTCGGGAGCAAGCGATGAACGGGCGAGACCTCTTGATGACCGTCGATGTGCTGGCGCGCGAAAAGAACGTGCCGCGCGAGGTCGTGTTCGGCGCGCTCGAATCGGCGCTTGCCGCCGCCACCAAGAAGCTGTTCGACGAGGACGACGTCGAAATCCGCGTCGCGGTGGACCGCGAGACCGGCGAATACGAGGCGTTCCGCCGCTGGGTCGTCGTGCCCGACGAGGCGGGGCTGCAGGAACCCGGCCACCAGATACTGCTGTCGGAGGCGCGCGAACTCGATCCGGATGTGGAGGTCGGCGACTACGTCGAGGAGTCGCTGCCGAAGCAGTCCGAGGCGCTCGGCCGCCGCTTCGCGCAGGACACCAAACAGGTCATCCTGCAGAAGATCCGCGACGCCGAACGCGAGCAGGTGCTCAACGAGTTCCTGGCGCGCGGCGACCAGATCGTCAACGGCAGCGTCAAGCGCATGGACAAAGGCGACGCGATCATCGAGATCGGCAAGGTCGAGGCGCGCCTGCCGCGCAGCGAAATGATCCCGAAAGAGAACCTGCGCGTCGGCGACCGGGTGCGGGCGTACGTGGCCAAGATCGACCGTCAAGCGCGCGGCCCGCAGGTGATCCTGTCGCGTACCTCGCCCGAGTTCCTGAAGAAACTGTTCGAGCTCGAGGTGCCGGAGATCGAGCAGGGGCTGCTGGTGATCAAGTCGGCGGCGCGCGATCCGGGCGTGCGGGCCAAGATCGCGGTGTGGACCAACGACCGCCGCATCGATCCGATCGGCACCTGTGTCGGCATGCGCGGCTCGCGCGTGCAGGCGGTGACCAACGAATTGGCCGGCGAGCGCATCGACATCGTGCTGTGGTCGGACGACCCGGCGCAATTCGTGATCGGCGCACTGGCCCCGGCCAACGTCAGTTCGATCGTGGTCGACGAGGAACGGCACGCGATGGACGTCGTGGTCGACGAAGACAACCTGGCGATCGCGATCGGTCGCGGCGGGCAGAACGTGCGCCTGGCGTCGGAGCTGACCGGCTGGCAGATCAACATCATGACCGCCGAAGAAGCGCAGCAAAAGCGCGAGGGCGAACAGGCCGCGATCCGTGCGCTGTTCATGGAGAAGCTCGACGTCGACGAGGAAATCGCCAATATCCTGATCGGCGAAGGCTTCTCGTCGCTCGACGAGATTGCCTACGTGCCGGTCAACGAGCTGCTCGAGATCGAGGCGTTCGACGAGGAGACCGTCGAGGAGCTGCGCACGCGGGCGCGCAACGCATTGCTGACCGAGGCGATCGCGCGCGAGGAAACTCTAGAGAAGGTCGAGAAAGAGCTGCTCGAGCTGGACGGCATGGACGTCGAGCTGGCGAGCAAGCTCGCCAGCAAGGGCATCCACACTCGCGACGACCTGGGCGAGCTGGCGGTCGACGAACTGGTCGAACTGACGGGCGTTTCCGAGGAACGTGCGAAGACGTTGATCATGGGTGCGCGCGCCCACTGGTTCGAGCAGTCGTAGCGGCGCGCACAGATTACGAGGAAGGGCGGGGAAGTTATGCCGAGCAATACCGTCGCTCAATTCGCGACCGAACTGAAGGTCGCACCGCAGCTGCTGCTGGAGCAGTTGCGCGCTGCCGGCGTGGTCAAGCACGCCGAGTCCGATCCCCTGTCCGAGGAAGACAAGGCGCGCCTGCTCGAATCGTTGCGCCGCGCGCACGGCGCACAGGAAGTCGAAAAGAAAAAAATCACGCTCACGCGCAAGCAGACCACCGCAATCAAGCAGGCCGACGCCACCGGCAAGGCGCGCACGATCCAGGTCGAAGTGCGCAAGAAGCGCGTGTTCATCAAGCGCGACGACGTCGCCCCGGCGGCTGAAAGCGAGGCCGTGCCCGCGGCGCCGCCAGTGCCGGTGATCGACGCCGCCGAGCTCGCCAAGCGCGAGGAGGAGGCGCGGCGCGCGGCGGAGTTGGCGGCACGGCAGGCGGCCGAGGCGGCCGAGCGGGCGGCGCGCGCGCAACGCGAGGTGCGGCAGGCCGAGCGCGAGGAGCAGGAGCAGGTACAGGCGGCGCGCGAACGCGAGGCCGCCGCCCGCGCCGAGGCCGAGCGGCTGGAGGCCGAGCGCGCCGCGGCGCAGAAGGCCGCCGAAGAGGCCAAGGCCGCGCAGGAACGTGCGCGCCGCGCGGTGGAAGAAGAGGTGCGCGCGATCAAGGACATGATGGCGGCACCGAAGAAGGTGCTGAAAGCGCCGGGTACCGAGGGCACGCTGCACAAACCGGCGGCCAAAGCCGAGGCCAAGCCGGCCGAGGTCAAGAAGGAAGAGAAGAAGCCCGGCGTCAAGGAAGTGAAGTCGGGCAAGCTCGCCTCGAGCTGGTCGGAGGACGCGGCCAAGAAGCGCGCGATCAAGACACGCGGCGACACTCTGGGCGGCGCGGCGCAATGGCGCGGACCGAAGGGCGCGCGTCGCCACGGCAAGGGCGACGGCGAAGAGCGCGCCGGCGCGGCGATGCCGGCCGAGCCGATCGTGCGCGAGGTGTCGGTGCCCGAAACGATCACGGTGGCGGACCTGGCGCACAAGATGGCGGTCAAGGCCTCCGAGGTCATCAAGGTGCTGATGAAGATGGGCCAGATGGTCACCATCAATCAGGTGCTGGACCAGGACACCGCGATGATCGTGGTCAGCGAGATGGGTCATACGCCGGTGGCGGCGAAGCTGGACGACCCGGAGGCGCTGCTTGCGGAAGCGGCAGCCGGCGCGGCCGGCGAAGCGGTGGCCGAGCCGCGTCCGCCGGTGGTCACGATCATGGGTCACGTCGACCACGGCAAGACCTCGCTGCTCGACTACATCCGCCGCACCAAGGTCGCGGCCGGCGAGGCGGGCGGCATCACGCAGCACATCGGCGCCTATCACGTACAGACGCCGCGCGGCATCATCACGTTCCTCGACACGCCCGGTCACGAGGCGTTCACCGCGATGCGCGCGCGCGGCGCCAAGGCGACCGACATCGTGATCCTGGTGGTGGCCGCCGACGACGGCGTGATGCCGCAGACCAAGGAGGCGATCGCGCACGCCAAGGTGGCCAAGGTGCCGATCGTGGTGGCACTGAACAAGATCGACAAGCCGGAGGCCAATCCGGAGCGCGTCAAGCAGGAGCTGGTGGCCAACGAAGTCGTGCCGGAGGAGTATGGCGGCGATTCGCCGTTCGTGCCGGTGTCGGCCAAGACCGGGCAGGGCATCGACGAGCTGCTGGAGAACGTGCTGCTGCAGGCCGAAGTGCTGGAGCTCAAGGCGGTGCGCAACGCGCCGGCCAAGGGGCTGATCATCGAATCCAAGCTCGACAAGGGGCGCGGCCCGGTGGCCACCGTGCTGGTGCAAAGCGGCACGCTGAAGCGCGGCGACGTGGTGCTGGCCGGCGCCGCCTTCGGTCGCGTGCGCGCGATGCTGGACGAAAACGGCAAGCAGGTCGCCGAGGCCGGACCATCGATCCCGGTGGAGATCATCGGTTTGTCGGACGTGCCGTCGGCCGGCGACGAGCTGCTGGTGCTGGGCGACGAGCGCAAGGCGCGCGAGATCGCGCTGTATCGCCAAGGCAAGTACCGCGACACCAAGCTCGCCAAGCAGCAGGCGACGAAGCTGGAGAACGCGTTCGAGTCGATGGGCGAGGGCGGCGCCAAGGTGCTGCCGCTGATCATCAAGGCCGACGTGCAGGGCTCTCAGGAAGCGCTGGTGCACGCGCTGACCAAGCTCTCCACCGACGAGGTCAAGGTGCAGGTGGTGCACGCGCAGGTGGGCGGCATCACCGAAAGCGACGTCAACCTGGCGCTGGCGAGCAAGGCGGTGATCATCGGCTTCAACGTGCGCGCCGACCAGTCCGCGCGCAAGCTGGCCGAGGCCAACGGCATCGACATCCGTTACTACAACATCATCTACGACGCGGTCGACGACGTGAAAGCCGCGCTGTCGGGCATGCTGGCGCCGGAGAAGCGCGA
>JAKANT010000133.1 GCA_021823635.1 Pseudomonadota bacterium | reverse complement strand
CCGATCTTTTCAGTTCGGTGCCCTCTTCACCGACATGACGCTGTTCGACAACGTCGCCTTTCCACTGCGCGAACACACCCGGCTGCCGGAATCGATGATCCGCGACATCGTGACGATGAAGCTGCACGCGGTCGGCCTGCGCGGCGCCGCGCATCTGAAGCCGGCCGAAGTTTCGGGCGGCATGGCGCGCCGGGTGGCGCTGGCGCGCACGATCGCGCTCGACCCCGAACTGATCATGTACGACGAGCCGTTCACGGGGCTGGATCCGATCTCGCTCGGTGTGGCCGCCAACTTGATCCGCCGCTTGAACGACGCTACCGGCGCCACCTCGCTGATCGTCTCGCACGACGTCGACGAGTGCTTCCAGATCTGCGACTACGCGTACCTGATTTCGGCCGGCCGCGTGGTCGCGCACGGCACACCGGCCGCGCTGCGCGCCTCGGAAGATCCGCAGGTGCGCCAGTTCATCCGCGGTGAAGTCGACGGCCCGGTACCGTTTCACTATCCGGCGCCGGCGCTCGAACGCGATTTCGGCGTGGCCGCATGAACGCGCTCGGGTACGTGCAGCGGCTGGGTGCGATCGCGCTCGAGGTGCTGCGGTCGCTCGGCCACCACGCCGCGTTCTTCGTCGAACTGCTGCGCCACGTGCCGGCGTCGCTGCGGCGCTTTTTCCTGGTGGTGGCGCAGATCCATGCGATCGGCAACTACTCAGTGGTGATCATCGTCGCCTCCGGGCTGGCGGTCGGCTTCGTGCTCGGGCTGCAGGGCTACTACACGCTGTCGCGCTACGGCGCGGCCGAAAGCCTGGGGCTGCTGGTGGCGCTGTCGCTGACGCGCGAGCTGGGGCCGGTGGTGACCGCGCTGCTGTACGCCGGGCGCGCCGGCACCTCGCTGACCGCCGAAATCGGGCTGATGAAGGCGGGCGAACAGTTGGCGGCGATGGAAATGATGGCGATCGACCCGAAGCAGCGGGTGCTGGCGCCGCGTTTCGTGGCCGGCATCATCGTGATGCCGCTGCTGGCGGCGATGTTCTCCGCCATCGGCATCATCGGCGGCTATGTGGTCGGTGTGCTGATGATCGGCATCGACGCCGGTCAGTTCTGGTCGCAGATGCAAAACGGCGTGGACGTGTTCGACGATGTGGGCAACGGCATCGTCAAGAGCTTCGTGTTCGGTGTGGCCTGCACGTTCGTCGCGCTGTACCAAGGCTACGAGGCGCAGGCCACGCCGGAAGGGGTGTCGCAGGCGACCACGCGCACGGTCGTCATCTCGTCGCTGGCGGTGCTGGTGCTGGACTTCGTGCTCACCGCCTTGATGTTCAGCACGCCGTAAGGAGAGCGTCGATGGGCAGAAAGGGAATCGAAACGCTGGTCGGCGCGTTCGTGCTGGCCGGCTTCCTGGCGATCGTGTTCCTGGCCTTGCAGGCCGCCAATCTGGCGACCTTCAACACCGGCGCCACCTACCGCGTGACGGCGCGCTTCGACAACATCGGCGGCCTGAAGGTGCGCGCGCCGGTCAAGAGTGCCGGCGTGACCGTGGGACGCGTGGTGTCGATCTCGCTCGACACGAAGACCTACCAGGGACTGGTGACGATGGAGATCGACAGCCGCTTTACGTTCCCGAAGGACACGTCGGCCAAGATCCTGACCGCCGGGCTGCTCGGCGACCAGTACATCGGCCTGGAGCCGGGCGGCGACGACAAGAACCTCGCCGACGGCGACGCGATCAAGATGACGCAGTCGGCGGTGGTGCTGGAGAACCTGATCGGGCAGTTCCTGTACAACAAGGCGGCCGAGCCGCCCACCGACCGGAAATGACGCCATGATGCGCGCCCGCCTCGCCGCTGTTGCGCTCGTGGTTCTCGGAGCCGCCGGTTGCGCCAGCATCCCGCCCGACGCAGGCCGCAATGCGGCCGATCCGCTCGAGGTGTACAACCGCCACGTGTTCGAGTTCAACGAGCGGCTCGACCGCTACGTTGTCAAGCCGGTGGCCGAAGGCTACGTGAAAGTCGTGCCGGAGCCGGTGCGGGACTGTGTCGGCAACGCCTTTCGCAACCTCGGCGACCTCGGCAACGCCGTCAACAATCTGTTGCAGGGCAAATTCTTCGAGGCGAGCTCCGATCTGTGCCGCTTCGCGATCAACAGCACGATCGGCCTGCTCGGCTGCTTCGACGTCGCCACGCGCGTCGGACTGGCTCGCAGCAACGAGGACTTCGGCCAGACGTTGGGCCGTTGGGGTATCGGGCCGGGGCCATATTTCGTGCTGCCGTTGCTGGGACCGAGCACGATTCGCGACACGTTCGGCCGCGTGGTCGACGCCTACGGCGACCCCTTGTCATATCTGGATTCGACGCGCGTCGCGCTGTCCGCGCAGACGCTGCGCGTCATCGACACGCGGGCGGGCCTGCTGCAGGCCACACGCGTGCTGGAAGGCGCTGCGCTCGACAAGTACCAGTTCGTGCGCGACGCCTATCTGCAGCGGCGGCGCAACCTGATCTACGACGGCAATCCGCCGCGGCTGGACGAGCCCGATGAGGAGGCGCCGCCCGGCGAAGCACCCAAGCCCAACAGCCCCCGCGCCGGCGGCAGCGCCGATCGACCCGCGCCGCAGACCGCGCGCTGACGGCGGCCGCCCGGCCGACGGGGCTTAGAATCGCGGCGTTGCGCGATTCCAAGGAGTGAGCATGCGCCGACGTTCGATCCTCCAATGGGTGCTCGTTGCGCTGGCGCCGCTGGGCGCCGGTACGGTCGTGGCACAGACGGCGGCGCAGGCGGCAGCGATGCCGCCCGACGCGTTGGTGCGCAACCTGTCGACCGACGTGCTCGATTCGATTCGCAGAGACAAGGCGCTGCAGGCGGGCGACTTCGCCAAGCTGCAGCAGATGGTCGACGAAAAAATCCTGCCGCACGTGAACTTCGAAAAGATGACCCGGCTTGCGGTCGGACGCGGCTGGCGCGATGCCACCGCCGAGCAACGGCAGGCGCTGACGCGCGAGTTCCGCACGCTGCTGGTGCGCACCTACAGCGGCGCGCTGGCGCAGGTGCGCGACCACCAGGTCAGACTTCTGCCGTTCCGGCCGGCGTCGGCCGACGACGTGATCGTGCGCACGCAGATCGTCGCTTCGCGCGGCGAACCGATCCAACTCGACTACCGGCTGGAGAAGACCGAGGCCGGATGGAAGATCTACGATGTCAACGTGCTCGGTGTGTGGCTGGTGGAGAACTACAAGAACCAGTTCGCCAGCCAGATCAACCAGGGCGGCATCGACGGCCTGATCAAACATCTGACCGAACTGAACAGGGGCGCGGAAGCGAAAAAGGCGTGAGAATCGACGCGCCTTTCATCACGATGGAAAACGCCGCGTCGCTGCTCGATGTCGGTGTGGCCGCGATCGCGCGCGGCGATACGCACTTCGACTTCTCCGCGGTCGGCAACGTCGATTCGGCCGCAGTCGCGCTCGTGCTCGCCTGGCAGCGCGCCGCGCGCGCGCAGGGGGCATCGCTGACGCTGGCCGGCGTGCCGGACGGCCTGCTCAGTCTGGCGCGGCTGTACGGGGTGGAGTCGCTGCTCGACGGCGAGCGGCGCGCGGTCGAATAACATTCGCTCCGGCGTCGCCGTCTCCGCCGCAGGCGCCATCGGTCATGCCAATCCCCGCGATCCTCGCCGCCGACGTCGTCAAGCGCTATCCGAAGGTGACCGCGCTCGACGGCGTGTCGTTGCGCATCGAGTCCGGCGAATTCTTCGGCCTGCTCGGGCCGAACGGGGCCGGCAAGACGACGCTGATCTCGATCATCGCCGGACTGACGCGCGCCACCTCCGGCCGCGTGCAGGTGATGGGGCACGACGTGGTGGCCGACTACCGTGCGGCGCGCCGCGCCCTCGGCGTGGTGCCGCAGGAGCTGGTGTTCGACCCCTTCTTCACCGTGCGCGAGACGCTGCGCTTCCAATCCGGCTACTTCGGCCTGCGCGACAACGACGACTGGATCGACCAGGTGCTGGCCAACCTCGGTCTGACCGACAAGGCCGACACCAACATGCGCGCGCTGTCGGGCGGCATGAAGCGGCGCGTGCTGGTGGCGCAGGCCCTGGTGCACCGCCCGCCGGTAATCGTTCTGGACGAGCCGACCGCCGGCGTCGATGTCGAACTGCGGCAGACGCTGTGGCGGTTCGTGCGCCAACTGAACCGGCAGGGACACACCATCGTGCTGACCACGCACTACCTGGAGGAAGCGCAGGAACTGTGCGACCGCATCGCGATGCTGCGCGGCGGACGCCTGATCGCGCTCGACGCCACGCGCGAGCTGCTGCGGCGGTTCTCCGGCTTGCGGATGAGCGCGCGCATCAGCGGCGGCCTGCCGGCGGCGCTCGCCGACAGCGTGGTCGAGTGCGCCGGCGATCGCGTCGTGCTGCGGCTCGCTTCGGTCGAGCAACTGGAGGCGGCGCTGGCCGCGTTTCGCGCCGCCGGCACCCGCATCGACGATCTGGAAGTCGGCCATGCGGATCTCGAGGACGTGTTCCTGCAGCTGATGGCCGAGGACCGCGCGCAGGTGCCCGCATGAGCAACGTCGAAGCGGCGCAGGCCAAGGGGTACGGGCCGCGCATCGAGACCGGGCCCGCGCCGGGCCGGCGGCCCCCTGCGTCTGCGGCGGTCGGTTTTCGAACGCTGTTCTTCAAGGAAGTGCTGCGCTTCTGGAAGGTGAGCTTCCAGACCATCGCCGCACCGGTGCTCACCGCGGTGCTGTACCTGCTCGTCTTCGGCCACGTGCTGGAGGCGCATGTGGAGGCGTTTCCCGGCGTTTCGTACACGGCGTTCCTGATTCCCGGGCTGGTGATGATGAGCCTGCTGCAGAACGCTTTCGCCAATTCGTCGTCGTCCTTGATCCAGAGCAAGATCACCGGCAACCTGGTGTTCGTGCTGTTGGCGCCGATCGCGACCTTCGAGTTCTTCGCCGCCTACGTGCTGGGGGCCATCGTGCGCGCGGCCGCGGTCGGCGTCGGCGTGTTCGCGGCGACCTTCTGGTTCGCGCCGCCGTCCGTCGCCGCGCCGCTGTGGATTCTCGCGTTTGCGCTCGCCGGTGCCGCGCTGGCGGGCGTGCTCGGGCTGATCGCCGGCATCGTTTCCGACAAGTTCGATCAGTTGGCTGCGTTCCAGAACTTCATCGTGATGCCGGCGACGTTTCTGGCCGGCGTGTTCTACTCGGTGCACGGCCTGCCGCCGTTCTGGCAGGCGGTATCGCACCTGAACCCCTTCTTTTACGTCGTCGACGGTTTTCGCTACGGTTTCTTCGCTCAATCGGACGCCAGCCCGTGGGCAAGCCTGGCGGTCGTGCTGGCGGCGCTGGCGCTGGCGACGACGGTGGCGCTGCGCATGCTGGCAAGCGGCTACAAGATCAGGCCATGAAGATGCCGACCCCGGAAGACGTCAAGCAACTGATCGCCTGCGGACTCGCGTGCGAGGTGCTCGAGGTGCGCGGCGACGGGCATCACTTCGAGGCGCTGGTCGTGAGCCCCCTGTTCGAAGGCAAATCGCGCGTCGCGCGCCACCAATTGGTGTACGCCGCACTCGGCGACCGCATGCGCGAGGAGATCCACGCGCTGTCGATGCGCACGCTGACGCCGGCCGAGTACGCCGCGCAGCGCAACGCCTGAACGGCGCCGCATGGACAAGCTGAGGATCGAGGGCGGTCGGCCGCTGATCGGGGAGATCGCGGTGGCCGGTGCCAAGAACGCGGCGCTGCCGATCATGGCGGCGTCGCTGTTGACCGCCGACGAACTGGTGC
>JAKANT010000132.1 GCA_021823635.1 Pseudomonadota bacterium | reverse complement strand
AAGAACATCCTCAACTCGATGACGATCTCGGTGATCCAGATCGGCAACACCGGGGCGAACATGGTGAACCCAGTGACGGTGCAGGATACCGAGACATTGAGGCAGGCGCTGGCGAGATTCATCGACCAGGGCGTGCGTTTCAACGTGCAATCGAACCCCGGCCTACCGATCCAGATGACGCTGAAGTATGTCGGTAGCGGTGCGGCAGACCAGGTGGCCGCCATTACGATGACGACCGAGTACCTCGATGTGGTGAGCATCCAGCGCCCCCCGCGCCAGTGCGTCACACACCAGGTATGGGACGGGCCGGGAGGAGGCTGGCAGCGTGTGCGGATGAACGGCCGCGATCTGGAGGCGAATCCGGGCGATCGGTTCGACTTCAATTATCGCAGTGGCTGGAACTGGTCTGGCGTCGTAGCCAGCGGCGACTATGACGCGGAGGGCTGGCATACCTGGGATCGTCCCAGGGACGGCGAACTTGGCTTTCCGATCACGAACAAGAGCCCTTTCGGACTGATCGGGCGCTTCGGAAGCGGCTCCAAGGCCGGTGAGGATCCGGCCTTCCCCCCGAGCAAGGCGCCTGGGGCGCAAGCGTGCCAACCCCAAATCGAGGGGGCACCGAATTGCAGCAGCGCTTTCTGGATCGGCCGTTCGCTCCAGGTCACGGCGGGTGAATCTGTCAACGTCGGCTGGGGGCCGCTGTGGCTCGGCACGAACGACAACAATCCCTACAACGGCGACGCGAACAAGAGATGGACGATCGATATCTGTGTCGAGCGGAAAGACTATGGCGGCACCTCCACGCGCAATGCGCGGCCGTTCAATCTCTGAAAGCCCGCGTCGCTCCACCTGCGCGTGAACCGACGGTGCGATACCGGCGCGCGCCTGTATCGGCCATCCGCTTCGGCCTGCGTTTCGGACCCGCAGGCCGGAGAGCAAGCCGCACTCGAGTGTCCAACGAGCCACGGCGCCCGCTTTCGGCGCACCGTCACTGCAAGGCACGGATGCGGATCTGCGTCTGACTGAAGTCCGGTCCCGACTCGGCGTCGCGGGGGCCGACCCAGAACTTCAGGACGTGCGCCACGCCGGTTTGCGACGCGCAGGCCTGTCCGCTCGCACTGGCGCCGCCAACCGCGCGCAGCGGGATCTCGTGGATGGTGCCGGTTGCCGGCGCGTTGAAGGTGCCGACGCCGGTGGCGCTGCTGTAGGTCACCGCGGGTGAGGCGGCGGCGACGCATAGGCGATCGATCGCTTCGAAAGTGATCGTCTGCCCGCCGGCGGGCGGTGTCTGAGCGAGCCGCAGTTCGCAGCCGAAGGCGTCGCCGGCGTTGACCATCGTGCCGGTGGACTGGTTACGGCACTGCACCGCCTGCGCAAAGGCGTTGGTCACCGGCGGGGGATTGACACGTACGGTGAGCGTATCGGAGCGGCCGTTGGGGACGGCGATCGTCAGCGTGGCATTGGTGGCGGCGCTGACCGCGCGCAGGTTGGCGATGTTCGCTTCGAGCGTCAGGGCCTTGCCTGAAGAAGTCCAGTTCGCGGGCACCTCGAGCGGTGTCCCGGCATAGCGCGCGAGAAAGCCCGGCAGCCCGGTCAGCGAGAGGTCGAAGTCGCGCGTGATGTCGATCTCTGGCATCGAAGGAAACGTCACCTGCGTGAACAACCGCAGCGTGCAAGTGCTCGTGTCCTGCGCTGCGCCTGGCGGCAGTGTGATCACGATGCGCGTATCCTGCTGGTCGCGCACGATCGGGTTCAGTCCCTTGGTCAAGCAATTTTGGGGATTCTCGTTCAGACCGGTGAAGCGCCACTGAGGCTGCGGGAAAGGCACGACGCGAATCTGCAGCGGGGAGGTGTCTCCGAGAGGCATGCGTAGCCGCAACGTGCGCTGCAGCGTCTGCGTGGTGCCGGCCGGCGAGTCGACCTCGACCCGCACCGATCCGGTCGCGTAACGGCATGATCCGAAGGCGTTCTGCGGGCCGCCGCGCGCGCTGCCCGGGACGATGCGGGCATTGACTTGGCTGTCGTCGCCACTGACGCCGGGGTTGGCGTCCACACCGGACCCCCAGACCTCGAAGCGCACGTTCTGCCCGGCCTGCAGGGACAGGTCCTTGCCGTCGCCGATGCGGTCCACGATGCGGCAATCGTTGACGGGCGTGACGAACTCCACCGCTGCGCGCGCCGGCGCGCCGCTCAGCAGCGCCGCACTCACGCCGGCGGCGGCCACGTGGATCGCCGAGCTGCGAGGATTGATGGGCAACATGGTGCCTCCCATACTTGTCGCGAGTGAACGAAAGGCTGCCGAAGCCGCCACTCGGCGCGGCGCCGGCAGAGAGGACACGAAGACGCGCTCATCGCGTACGCAGCGCACGCCAGGCGCTTTCCGCGATCACGTTGTTGCGCGCATCGAAGGCGAGCGCGCGCCAGCGCGCGTCGGGCGCGAGCTTCTCCGCGAGCCACGGAGGAGCCACGTAATGCGAGACGCCGGGCCGCACCAGCGCCGCCAGCACGCGCTCGCCGGACGCTTCCACCTCCAGGCGGTACAGCGACGCGCCGTCGACGTCCACCCACGAAAACAACGGCTGCTCTTCGCCGAGGCGTCCGCCTTCGATCGGCAGCATCAGCGCGATGCGCGCGGGCGGCCGCTGCGGCAGCGCGGCTACCAGGTCCGGCGCGCCGACGTAGTAACGCAGCACCGGCAACGGAAACCCGGCCACGCCGCCGGCGATTGCGGCCGCTCCGGTGCCGATCTGCGATTGACCCTCTTTGTCGTCCGTGGCCTCTACGCGCAACAGCACCTGGTAGGGGCCGTCGACGGCGGTCGGCAGGCGCGCCGGATCGGGGCCCGGCAGCACGTGACGTCCGTCCGGCAGCAGCGCGACGCTGAAGCGCTCGATCGACGTGTAGCGCCGCTGCAGCGGCCGCGCCTCCACCGGCAGCGTGGCCTCGGTGAGCAGGTCCTCCTCGCGCGGCGGCGGATCGCCTGGAAGCACGACCTCCCACCGTCCGCGCAGCTCGCCGCTGCCGTTGTACAGCAGCTCCGCCTCGAAGCGCGGCAGCCGCTCGCCGCGCGCCACGGCGAGCACGGTGGCTTCGCCGCGCGCGTCGGCGAACGTCAACCGCACGTCCAGCAGCGCGAGCGGCACCCGGGCGCCGCCGGCGGACATGCGGCAGGTGACGACGACATAGCGGTCGCCGCCCACGCCGCCCGTGAAGCGCCGCACATAGAAGAAGTCCGACGCCTGACCGGCGGCGGCGTCCTGGTAGGCGCGCCGCGCCACGGTGGCCGGGATCGTCATGATGTCGGTCAGGTTGACGAATGCGCCGGCCTGGCTCGCGCGCGCCTGCGTGTGCCGCAGCGGCAGTCGGCCGTACAGCGTTCCCGGCACGCAGGGATCGAAGGCCGTGACCGAGCCGCCGGTCACGCCGGGCTGCACCGCCCCGCACCAGAACGCATCGACGGCGCGCTCGTTCGGATCGAGGTTCTGGAACGTCAGGAACACGGTCGTCGGCCCGGAGGCGCGCACGTTCACGCCCGTCGGATGCACGCCGGTCACCGCCAGCGCGGCGGCCGGGGCGAGCAGCGCCGCAGCCGCCAGCGTGCGAAGCGGGCGTGGCGCGCGCATCGTCAAAGGCCGGTGAGGCTCGCGCCCAGGTTGACGGACCATTGCCGGCCTGCGCTCTGCAATCCGAAGCGGCGGTCGTCGTTGCGCGTGCTGGCGAGCGCATGCCGCAGGAACCACTGACCGGTGGCGGGTCTGGCCAACGGCGACGGCAGCCGGAAGGTGCGTCCGAGCTGTGTCTGCGTCGTCAGGCTGCGATTGCTCGCCAGGCCGAGCGAGTCTTCGCCCTGCGTGTGCGCGGCGTTGGCCGCGAGCGACCACGCCTCGAAGAAGCGCCACTGCACGCCCGCGGTCAGGCCGAGCTGAACGTTGGCCACGGCCTGCTCGTAGCCGTACTGACGGCTGCGGTTTGCGCCGAGGCTCAGGTTCAGCGCGTCGCCCAGCGCGAACGACAGCGACGCCTGATGCGAGACCGTCAGGAAGTCTGCGTTCTCGCGCCCCGGCTGACGGTTGTCCTGCCGGGCGTAACTGACCGAGTAGTTGGCCGAATGGCGGCCGAGCGACCACGCGAGACTTGCGTTTCTCAGGGCGTTGTGCTGGTCCGGGCGATGCGTGGGCGCCAGGCCCGAGAGTTCGAACGACGGCGCGCTTGCGGCGTACTGCCGTTGCTTCTGCACCTGCAGCGACACCTGCGGCCAGGCGCTGGCGCCGGCCGCACCGAGCCACTGCGGCAGCGGCAGGGAGAGCGTGGCCTCGTCGGCCTCGGTGCGCGTCGTCATCAGCGTCGCGACATCGTCGAGGTTGTCGCGGCGCGCGCTGCGAAACCAGCCCGCCTGCGCGGCGCCGAGCTGCATCGACATTCCGGCGCGCAGCGCGCGCAGGTCCGAGGAAAGGCTCGCGCCGAGCATTTTGTACAGCGGCTGCGCTTCGTCGTAGCGGACGCTCGGCGTGAGCGTGAGCGGCAAGCCCTCGCGCAACGCGACGCCGCGCAACAGATCGAACGCGATATCGGCCTGTCGCGCCCAGCGCGTCGTCACCGCCAGCGGCGTCAGCGCCAGCCCCTGCGACAGCTGAGGATCGTCCGCCGGGCGGTACGTAGCACGCGACCACGCGAGGTCGGCGCGCAGCCGCCCGTCCAGCGCGCGCGAGGACAGGCGCAGGCCGCCGCCGCGCGATTGCTCCGCGTCCGGGATCTCGCCGCGGTTGAAGTTGTTGAGCGCGCGTAGCGACGCATCGGTGACCGTCGCCTCAACGCGCAGCCAGCCGGGCTGCTGCGGCAGCGCTTCGACGCCGATCGAGGCGCCGTAGATGCGGTGCCCGCTGTCTTGCAGCCCGAGCGCGTTTTCGAAGCCCACCACACTGGTGCCGTTGATGGCCGCAAGCGCCACCTCGGCGCGGCTGCCCAGCTTGACGGCGGCGATCGCGCCGCGGCTGGCGTAGCCATTGAGCAGCAGCGGGTGGCTGCCCCACGACACGTGGCCGACGGCGAGCCGCGCCGGTCCGTCGCCGATCTCCAGCCGGTAGTCGGCGAGATCGACCTTGCGCGCCCTGGGTCCGCGCGCGCCGAACTGCAGCGCTTCTTCGCGCACGCTCGAGCCGCTGACGTTGGCGCCGCCCCGCAGCGCGACGCCGCCGATGCGGGTATCCACGGCAAGTCCGCCGCGCCCGGTGACGTCGCGGGCCTTGGGCCGCTGCGGCGGCGTCGCCGCGCCGCGCGTCGCTTCGTCGGCCTGTACCTTGAAAGCCAGCTCGAGGGCCGGCGTCAGCGCGCCGGCGGCTGCCGGCGCGCTAGGCGGCTGAGCCGCGGCATCGCCCAGCCGCAGCGTCGAGCGGTGCAACTCGCGCCACTGCCTGCCCTGCACCAGCCAAACCACGAGCGCCTGTTCGCCGGCCGGCAGTGGGAGGTCGGGGCGTTCCAGGACGAGCGTTTCGCCCGTCGAGCGGAACAGGGCCGAGAGATCCAACGTTCCGACGAACACCGCGAGCGTGCCGTCGGCTGCCGCGGCGGGGCGATCCAGACGGATGACGATCGGCGCGGACGGCGGCAGCGCGCCTGCGGGCGCCTCGACCACGGACACCGCGCGCGATGGCGGCGCGTAGAGCGCGGCGGCGACCGCAACCGCTAGCGCTCGGCGGGCGCATCGCCCTTCACCGAAGGCGGGCGCGCGCAATGCGGAATGTGGCCGACGCATCGCCTGCCCGCCGGGTGCCGTGCGGCGTCTC